>JANYFT010000388.1 GCA_025359625.1 Ferruginibacter sp. | reverse complement strand
GTTTGGCGCAACGGCAACAAAAGTTATATTAGATGCTTTTAAATTTGGTAATGCCCAAAATATTGTTGCAGAAAAAATGTCAAATAATTATTAGGGCAAGGTTTTAATATAAGGGTAGAAGATGCAAGAGGCGGGCTGGTTTATTTTAAAATTTTAAAATCAACATATACAAAGGATACTACCCGTGGAGGCATTGAAAATATACACTTCAATAATATTTCGGTAACAGGCAATAATTTCCCTTACTCTCAACTATTAGGTTTTGATGCCCTGCACCCTATGCGTGGGGTTACCATGGAAAACTTTACCATACACGGCATTAAAATTAATAGTACTTACAACGGAATGATTGCTAACCTGCATTGCGATGATATAATTTTTAAATAAGGTGTAAAGTTTTTTTGAGTATTGCATTCAGCCCAGGCACAAAATATGCCAATAATATAAAAATAATGAGCCGTTGTGTACTAGCTTGCAAAACACATGTAGTGTTGCTGCGGTTGAATAAAAAATAATGTATAGTTTTAACTAATAAAAATCATTTTTTAAATCACCATCAAAACAATCATACCATGCAACACTCTCGCCGCAAATTTATTAACAATGCCGCTAAGCTCACTGCTGGAGCAGCTTTTACAAGCAGTATCGTGGCGCCATTACTGGTACATGGAAAAGCCTTTTTGCCTAGCGAAAAAATAAAGATAGCCCTTATCGGCTGTAAAAGTATGGGCTTTGGCGATTTAGAAAATGCCCTGAAATTACCGGGTGTGGAGTGTGTAGCCTTGTGCGATGTAGATGAAACAATTTTAAACAGCCGTAGTAAAGATGTAGAAAAAATTCAGGGCAAAGCACCCACGCTGTACAAAGATTATAGAAAGGTGATAGACAATAAAGATATTGATGCTGTAATTATTGGCACACCCGATCATTGGCATTGCCTGCCATTTGTAGCCGCTTGCCAGGCAGGTAAAGATGTGTATGTAGAAAAACCCCTGGCTAACAGCATTGCCGAATGCCAAATAATGGTAGCCGCTACCCGTAAATACAAACGGGTAGTGCAGGTAGGGCAGCAGCAGCGTAGTGGCGCCCATTTTATACAGGCAATGGATTTTATAAAATCAGGAAAAATCGGGCAGTTGCGTAAAGTAAATATTTGGGGCAATTTTAATTATGGCATTGGGCAACCGATTGTACCCGATAGCCCGGTACCTGCTGGTGTAAATTTTGATACCTGGCTGGGGCCAGCACCGCTACGGAGTTTTAATAATGCAAGGTTTCATGGCTCCTGGCGCATGTTTTGGAACTATGGCGGTGGACTAATGACAGACTGGGGCGTACATTTAATTGACATGGCGTTGTGGGCAAAAAATATCACCGCTATGCCCGATATAATTACTGCTACGGGCGGAAATTTTGCTTATCCGGATCATGCACATGAAACTTTTGATACCATGAATGTGAGCTACCAGTTTAAAGATTACCTAATTAATTGGGAGCATACCGCCGGTACGCAAAATGGCCCTTATGGCCGCTTGTATGGCCTGGCATTTATTGGCAACGATGCCACATTGGTAATAGACCGGGATAACTGGGAACTCTTCCCGGAGTGGGACGATACAAATAAAAAAACTAAAGTGCCTAAAATGGAAAAGCAGTCAGGCATCGACTCTCATGACGTACACATGAAAAATTTTATAGATTGTATGAAGAGCCGTAAAGAACCTGCCTGCCCCATTGAAAACGGAAGCCTGGTAGCCAGGTATGCACACGCTGCTAATATTGCATTACGCACCCAATCACAATTGAGTTGGAATAATGCCAATAATAATTTTGGCAACAATGCCGCAGCCAATGCACTCATTACGCCAGTGTACCGCAGCCCCTGGGTACTGCCTGTTGTTTAAATGTTGTAAGTGCTACATGCCGTTATGTTTTAGATTGAACTTAGGTTCAAAGGGTGGTGGCGATGCAGTAGAAATACTCCAAAAAAACCTGGGTGCATAGAAATGTTTTATGTAAAAGATATGGGCAACACCCCCGAAAAATTATACACCTGCCCGGGTTATGGTACTATTGATTTTAAAAAAATATTTACAGCCTCTGTAAAATCGGGTGTAAAATGTTATACGGTAGAAATTTATGAAAACCCAAGCCCCATACTGCACCACGGGTTTTTATTTTAAAAAGAAAGGACTTATAAAAAGGAAAACTTAAATACTGTTTACATTAATATTTGGTTACTATTAATAATTTTTGCCGGAACCAGTTTAGGTAACTATAACGCTTACACGAAAGAGTTGCCCACAATATACGTATTAGACCATTGCGGTAATAACTGATAGCGGGTAAGTATTTTTTTTGGACAGGCTGGTGAAGCTATAGGCAGCATCCTTGTGTCACTCACTTGTGCTGAAGAATAACATGCAACTTTTATTGAAGCGGAGTGTTTTGTGCGCTACCAACCAAGGCGGAGGTATCTGCCTGATAAATGGGATGGAACTGAAAGCCTTAATTTAAAATCATCATAATCTTCTGTGGTTGTTATTATACGATTAGTAGATGAATTTCGGACAACTTCAAATTACTTAAAACCTAAGCGCTTATTAACCTCTGTCGCTTTAAAATTGCTTTTCTTAAAAGGATGAGCTTCGGTATTAAAAACATATTCTTCAGGATTGACAGGGGGATTTTTACTGAAAGTTAAATAGAAATATTTCATATTCTCGGCAATGAAAAACGTTTCCATCTCATCTTTCTTTTTCATTGTCAAAACGTTTTCAACATGACTATAAGCTACTTCCGTTCTGCAATATTTTTTTGTATCGGTATAATATTTTTTTACCCGGTTGTAATACAAACTATCTCCGGTATAGTGCCATAAATAATAGGCTGATTCTATAGCTTCCGGGTTTAGCTGGTAAAAAGGGTTGATAACCGTGTCTTTAGTATAGTCATAAACCATATGGATTAAGCCGTATTTGTTCCATAAAAAATCCCACGCATCATCGGCTTTTTTTGCTCTTTCCATATCGCCTGACAATACAAGCAATGCAGGAAAATAAGCATCCCAAAGCATAACTTCTGAATTTACTTTTTCACCGGTATTCATATCCACTTTGCCATACCAGAGTCCATTTTTTCGTGGTTCGGCAATATGTTTTTGAATAGCCTTAATGCTGACGTCCCATATTTTTTTAATCTCAGGGTCTTTAAACAACAGCCAGGTTTTGTACAGATATTCAAAATAAGAATCGGCATAAGCCCCTACCATGCTTTGGGTGTATGTCCATTTTCCGGTTACCACGTCAATATCCCGCCCTAATAAATCAATAGTTGAACGCCTGGAAAAAATTTCTTTTGTGGCTTTTTTTGCTGTTTGATAATATTTTGGATTTTTAGTGTAGTAACTTAATATTCCAAACTCAAAAATATAAGAACCTGCTTCTGCTACATTTACAATATTGCCTTTTGTTGCACCAGTTTTTAAGTTTACGTAAAAATAAGGCAAACCGGTAGGCGAGTTAAAAGCAGGAAGTAATCTATCGGCAAAATCCTGTGCTTTTTTTAATACTTTTTCATTGCCCGACATTTCATAGATGTTTAATAGCCCTCCGAGGATACGAATATCTACTTCAAATAATTTTACAAAAATATCTTTATTAAAATTTAAGCTGTCAATCACAAAATTTTCTATTCTATTCGCTTCATTGTCCAGCCCCATTACTTTTAAGGTACTATAAGCATCTATAGGAGACATATTTAGAGATTGGGAATACCAGTCATGATAGGTTTTTGAAATAGGTAACAAGCCATCGTGAGGCCAGGCATATTCTGTATAGGTACTCCAGGTTCTCAGCGTTTCATTTTTTACATCTTCTGCAAGTGTATCAGAAAATTTTCCCGTAGTGACGTTCTTACCAAAATGGCCGGAAGATAAAAACAAGGTTGCAAGAAACGGGAAAATGATCATCTTCATAATTGTATGGCTTTTTATTTGTTAGTCGCCTGCTTATGTTGTTTTGCAAACGGGCTGTTGTACTTTACCTAAGATAGTTTAAAAGTACGATCGATAACAAAGCGTGCTTTTGTTTTGCATATCATTAAAAACATTTTTTATTCAAACAAAACAAACGCCGGTCTGCGGGACAACAAGCATGTAACAAAGTAATAGGAATTTTTTTAATTTTTTATGGAAGTTTTTTTCCATTATTTATTTGACAGTGTCAATACTACTGTGTTGCCAACCAGCACATAAAACCTTTACCACATTTCAGTACATAGGTTTTTTACTTTCCCCTTACATGCAAAATTGTGGGGTAAAACATTTTATTCATGTACTGGACTGGGCAGTTTTTTATCTTTAACTCAAACATGAATAATTCTTTTACAAAGGGTAAAGCCAATTTAATAATCAGGATAGTACAGCAAGGTTTGTTTTTATTATTTTCTATATTTACGTTCGCCATATTTTTATATCGTAATCGCTAAACATTATGAACTTGCCACAAAATTTGTCTGCAAAGTATTTTATGCCCCGTAAAATTGTTTTACTGTTGGTTGTGTTGCATGTTTACGCAGCAGGTTTTTGCAATGCTACCATTCAACCTTATAGCCTTACTTGCGAATACCTCCAAAATCCTTTAGGTATAGATATTACAAAGCCAAGGCTTAGCTGGAATTTTACCAGTACGGAAAGAAACCAGTTGCAAACGGCATATGAAATAATAGTAAGTAACAATGAGAAAGAAGTAAAATTATTGAAGGGGAATAATTGGCAAACAGGTAAAATACTTTCTGCTGATAACATTCATATTGAATATGCGGGGAAATCGTTGCAACCCTTTACCAAATATTTCTGGCGTGTAAAAGTGTATGATAAAAACGGCAATGCATCCGAATGGAGTACGATAGCTACTTTTGAAACTGCCGCTTTGCGGGCAAGCGACTGGCAGGCAAAATGGATTGGTGATGGCAGTAAGCAATTTGAAAAAGATGAGGATTTTTATGGAGTGGATGCTATGCCATTGTTTAAAAAACAAATTGTCATCCATAAAAAAATGGCCTCAGCCAGATTATATATTTCCGGCCTTGGGTATTCGGAAGTGTATATCAACAACAAAAAAATTGGCGACCATTTGCTTGACCCCGGTTTTACTGCTTACAGCAAACAAGCCCTGTATATAACCTACGATGTTACAAAATCATTCAGCGACAAATCAATAAATACTGTTGGTGTCATGTTGGGCAATGGCTGGTACAATCCATTGCCTTTACGTTTATTTGGGCAGTTTAATTTACGGAATGTGCAACAAACAGGCAGGCCTTGTGTAATGGTGCAGGTGCTAATTAAATACACAGATGGCACTATAGAAACCATTGCTACAGATGAAAGCTGGCAAACCGCCCCAGGCCCTGTGGTAAAAAATAATGTATATCTCGGCGAAGAATACGATGCCAGGTTAGAAAAAAATTTTTCTGATAAATCAGGATGGAAAAATGCGGCCATAACAGAGGGCCCATCAGGAATTTTAACCGCACAAATGCAAGCTCCCATCCGCATTACTAAAATAGTAAAACCTATAGGCATTAAAGAAATTGGTAAAGACACTTTTATTGTTGACATGGGGCAAAATTTTGCTGGTGTAGCAAGGATAAAAGTGACCGGAGCAGCAGGTACAAAGGTAAGTATGCGGTACGCCGAAATATTGCATGCCGATGGGTCCTTAAACTGGATGACTACCACAGCAGGGCATATAAAAGAGATGTGGAATTTAAGTGGCGGCCCCGGTGCACCCAAAAC
>JANYFT010000386.1 GCA_025359625.1 Ferruginibacter sp. | reverse complement strand
TTATCAAATAGAAAATGCACTAACCAGGCAAGAGACACTAAGGGGCATGACCATCTGGGCTGCCAAAGCCAATTTTGAAGAAATGGAAAAAGGTAGTTTGGAAAAAGGAAAGCTGGCAGATTTTGTTATACTGGATGCAGACATTATGAAAGCAATTCCTGAAAAATTATTATCCGTAAAAGTGGTGGCAACATTTTTGGGTGGAGAGAAAGTATATGAACGGAAATAGATTTTTTTATTAAGTGTAGAAATCCCCATTAGGAGCAAGCAACATATACACAGTATTCCTAAAACATATTTATGCACCAACAGACGGTATTTTAATAAACCCAGGACTGAAAATCAAACTTTAATTACAAAGTTGCCCAGTTTGTTTCACACAAATCATCGGGAGATAAGATAAAGTTGCAGAAATGTGAAAAATTGCTGCAACTTTATTCATAATTAAATAAAGGCCCAATTATCTTACAGTATAATCATAGCAATCGCTTTTTAAAACGAGTGACAATGTTGTTGCATCTACTATTTGAAAATGAATATGAAACATTGTACCACGTGCAACGGAGGTAACAGCCCGCCATAGATCCGCATGTCCATTACCCTTTGAATCTGTCTGTATATCCTGTGGCTGTAACCCTACCCCAAGTGTGAGCCAGGTAGTACTTAAGCAACCTGGGTCAGTTATTGGATTTACTGCACGTTGCAGCAGGTAAGAATGATTTGGCGCAAGATTGTGAACCCATGTATTCAAATCGATGATTCTGGCGGTGTCCGGATCCTGGCGAAACTCAAGATAGCCCGAACCTACAGATAGTTTTGCATCTCCTCGAAGGATAACATTTAAATTGAACCCAGAATCATCTGGCCCAGGAGGATTTTTTTTGCAACTAAATAATGTTGTAAACAACGCTAAAATAAAAATTGCTTTACATAAAGCACTTAATGGAATTTTTGCTTTCATAATAATAATTTTTTAAGTTTTAATTGATAGGATAAAACTAATCAACAACAAAAAAATTATTGCATAAAATGAGAATTTTGCGGAAACAAATGAGAGATTGACGAAAAATACTATCTAAATTTATAATGAAAAATACATTATTAATTTTAGCAACTCTTCTTTTCTTGAACGTGCTACAGGGATTGTCATATCATTATTCAAAACTAAATACCCTCCTTCACCTTTTACGTATCTTATTGCGTACTGAAGATTTACAAGGAAAGAATTATGGACTCTAAAGAAAGGGTGCATATCAAGAAGATCTTCTACTTGTTTGAGTGTTTTGGAAATAAGAATCTTTTGTCCATTATTCAAGCGCACGTTTGTGTAATTATTATTGCTTTCGCAAACCACAATATTATTGAGTGTTACCAATTCATAACTATGCGTGGCAGGTAAGGCAATTTTTTGAGAAGAAAAATCATACTCGTTTTTGATATGGCTAAGCAAAGCCGCAAGTTGTTTTATTGAATCGGTTTGCCTGTGTTGAAAATGATTATTCATAGTTTCACACAACTCGTCTTTATCAACAGGTTTAATTAGATAGTCCATTGCCCCTAATTTTCTAACAGGAATTGCATATTGATTTAAAGCTGAACTATTAACAGGCCGCAGCTCCCCTCCTGGCTCTAAAAATGACTTTATCATTGCAATCAATGATTTTTTTTGTGGCTCGTTCAGCCGGACAAAATAATGTATCAATTCTTTGTCTAACCCACTTACCATAATAATACATTTTCACAAATTTACTTTTTTATTTTGTTAATTAAAAGCTACCATAAACCCGTTGCTCAAGCAGGGCTTTCATAAGCCACGCAAACAGGATATCAAAAACCAATCAATACATCAGCCTGCTAAAAGGTATCCCCACCCCAAGGCCAATGGAAGTTTTATTGCCAAACTTTTCTGCCTGTTTTATTTTATTATTCATATCAAAAAACAATACATAAATTTCAAAATTTACGGCAGGTAATTTTTTACTATTGATGAGCACAATGGGGATACCCAGCCTGCCATTGAGGAGATGATACCTGCCAAAGTTTTGCTCTGCCAAAAAACTGATGCCGACATGAGAGCCTGGTGAAAAATAAACTAGCCTGACTGTTAAGGAAGGCGTAACAAAGGTTTCATACAATCCTATATAAGCTCTGTCATTTTTTAAATTGGCTAAATGAAGCGTGTCTCTTCCGCCAATATTTTTATATTCTGCCAAAGTAACTTTATTAAGCGCATGGCTAAGTTTGGAATTATTAAAAAGCATGTTGCCACTCAGCGTAAAAAACAATCGGCCTGCTTTACTGCTTTCCCAAAATTTTGTATGGCTTAACATAAGTTCCAATGGATAGGAATGTTTTTGCTGCAAGGCAGCAGTGAGCGATTGAGCAATGGTATATTTTGGAAATGCAAAAGGAATATAAGCACTTAGGCTGGTCCAGGATGTTGAAATCAGTTTAAAGTTTTGGGTTTTAGTAAGTACGGCCGCCTGTTGTGTTGCACTTTTTTCTTCATAATCTATTTTCAAATCTCCATAAAAATTTTGCAACATCAAGGCTTTTGCCGTTTGGACATTCTGTCCCGGAATATCCGTGGTATCAATGGTATTGATGGCTTTTTTAAAATCGGTTTCTTTTTTATTTATTTCAATATCAAGCGAATGTACAATTGCTGCACGCAGTGCATCCATGGACAGTTTTTGGCTGCCATTATTTTGGTTTTGTGCACAACCAGCAAAATGGGTTTTAACTTTGCCAATCCATTTATAATTTACCGTAGCTCCCAATTCGTTTTCAAATTTTTTATCTAAAAATGTTGACGCAAAGCCATTGGCAATATTTACACTCACGCCCACGCTTAACAATTTTTTAATGGGCTCATCAATCCCTTTTTCTTTTTGAAAATTATGGTTAATGGTAAATTTTCCTTCGGAGGTATTAAGGGTTACATAGTTAGTATAAAAAGAAAGGTCGCTGCTTTCTGAAAGATAGCCTGTTTTATCTGCAAGAAAAACATTCATGGCCCGGTTTGAAATAGCAGCGGCATTTGCTGAATTGCAGGGCTTATTGGTAACCTGTTTATGGATGAATTTTAACTGAGCAATAATACTGTCAGCGGACTGGGCTTTTAATAAAGGGATACAAAAATAAAAGGATGCGATAAAAAATATATGACGCATAAAATCCGGTTGACTGTTTACTAAAATTAAATCATTTTTAATGGTTTTAATGATAAGATAATTTTATTCAGCTATCAATGATGATCTAATATTGTTTACTTAATGGATGAACGATACCATTGTTCCCCAGAGCTATAAATGTACAAGAGAGTGACACAAGAATGTTAAATTGAAAAACAAATGCCCGTAAAAAATAATCTTTATGGCCTTACCAAAAAAGTAATATGGCTATCTTAAAGAACCTTATCCAAACCCCAATCCTGCAACTGCGGATTGGTAAATATTTTTATACTCTTTGCATCAAGCAGTTTGTTCCTTGCTGCAATCCAGGCATCTGCATCTTTTCCATACATCCTGGTTATCCTGTCAATGTTCAGTTCGTTCATTTTACCCCAGTGAAATGTAAAGGGGATGCCCTCCTTATCAAGCCGGTTCCAAACGGCTGTATAAAAACTTTTGGTAGCATCTGAAAAAGCGCCATCGAGTTCAAGTATGCAGGTAAAATCAAAATGGGTAAATGCCAGCGTGGCTTTGGATTTTTTTATAAACCGGTACGCAAACAAACCAGTAAAAGGGCCATCCGTTTTATTGATTTCGAAAAGTAAATCTGTAACACGGTTTACCTGGTTTAAGGGTATGCCTATTGCTGCACTTAACAATTTTCCGTGAAGGTCTGTGTTGCCAAATATTTCGCCTAATGTACCAAATTGTTTTTCATAAGGTTTTAATACACCTGCCAGTAATTTATTTACCAGGATTGGTACAAGAGCAGGGATTGAAGCCGTAAGCTTTCCAATAAAACACGGAGCATCATCTCCGGGGCCAATGCCCTGGTCGTTCGGTACGGGCCGCTGGTAATCGTCCCGGTAAGGCCGCTTATAAAATGAAGATACATAGGCTCCTTTATCAAGATCGTAAGGATTAATGGACACTGAAAAATGAAAGGGCCGTTCATTGCCGCAGGGTAAGTTTGCATTACTAAAATCTAATGTTTGCATCAAATTTTTAAGTGCTGCATCATAAGGCATCCGGCGCATATAAGTTTCCAACAAAAACAAATCATCCGTCTCTACCAAAACCCCGTGAATTAAACCAAAGTTTCCAAAACTTACCAACGCTGCATTAAACAGCGCATCGTTCCGTACAAGCTCGGTCTCCAGTTTTTTAACAAAGGCGCCTGATACAACACGGGCAGATTTTCTTTCCAGCCAGATATGCCTGGTGGGGCTTAAAATAATGTGCATGCCTACAATATAATCCTGCACTGCTCCCACATCAATAGATGAGCCATGGGCACCGGTAGACATAGCGCCAACAATTGTTTGGCCGCTGCTGGCACCTGAGGTTTTTAAAGAAAGGTTTTTGGGCCGAAGCTCTTTACTAAGTTCCCATACACCATTGCCACATTGGGCAAATATCAATTTTTTTACATCGCCGGTATAGCTGTTCAAAACACTTTTTGCAGACATACTCATGGTGGTGTTCAATGGTTTTGTATCGGCCATGATCCCATCCTTTGCGGTAGCAATTTTTGTCCACGACCAGCCTGCGCCTAACGACCGGAATGGCGTGTTGGTTTGTATGGCATCGCTGATCATTTTTTGAAATCCCTTTGTGCAGTCATTGTAACTTTCCAATGCATCCAGGTCGGGCTCGTTACCAATTTCGAATAAGTCCTTTATTTTTTCAGTGAAAGTCTGATGCCTGTTTTCCCATTCCTTCTTTCCTGTTGAAATTATTTTCATGCTATATAATTTTATAAGGTACCAGATTTTTTGCAAGGCTTACCGCATTTCCACTGAACCTTCATGGGGCTCCAGATGCCCAGTGTTACTACGGTAATTAATGCATATCCAAAATTGGTTTTCATGGTAACTTCCGCCATGCCATTTACGCCCAGCGAATCGCAAATGGGGGTATGAATTTGTTTTGGCTTTTGTATCAGCCCCCAAAAAAATGAGTTGGCAGTAACTGGTTTTGAAACCTCCGATCCTGGCTGTGCATTGGTTGCCACCCGGTAAGAATAGCAACTGCTTGAAAGTAGTGTTACGGATATCATCCATAATGACACTATGTTTCCAAAGCGGTTAATTGATAGAGACATAATAAACAGGTTTATAGATTAAACAAATGAAATTTTTTCTTTTGGTAAGAGGGTTGTTCTTTGTAACAGATTAATTTATTAAAGAAGTACTTATCTGTTGGGGATGAACATTTTATAAGGCGCTATAAAAATTGAGATAATTTTTTAATTATGCAACTGTTTGTAAAAGTATTTTTACAGGTTTTAATTTACTGCATTAATATCGTACTGTTTCGCTGCCAGTAATTTTATGCAACTAACCACAGTTGTAACAAAAAAAACCTGCTTTTGTAACAATGCAACAAAAGCAGGTTTATCCGGTAATGACTTTGTTTTTAATTGATCTCCAACTGTTCCTTTGCTGGTAATTTTGGAAAATTTGTATGGGGTTCTGTCTGATACCAGAACACAGTAGATGCAATGTCATCCTGCAAGGGAAGGTACCCTCCTGTATCTCTCCAGCCCAATGCCTGCAGGGTTACTTTTAAATCTTTTTCAAAGCGGATAGGGTCTGTAACATGCCAGCGGTACAAACCAAAACGTTGCCCTATCTCGTAATGCCCGTCTCCTTTAATAACCTGGGGCAGGCCGGCATAAGGCGTGCAGAATTCTGTGTAATTTGTTTCCTCTACACCGGCACTATTTTTTTTGCGGGTGTCAAAATCGTAAGAGCCACAGAAATAATCCTCTGTACCCGTACCGCAAATAGTTGGGTAATCTGTATCGCCATCCATAAAGAATTTTATTTCCCCTTCGCCCCACCAGCCATTGCTGTGAGCGCCATAAGCTATGTAGGTTCCCACATATTGTCCTTTGCCTTTTATATTATTTACCAGAGTATAATTTTGTTTATAAGGTAATGGATTGGTGCGGTTAAACTGTGCATGAAAGTAAGCCGCATCAGCAGGCACTTCTGTTAAAATATAATCCACCTGATAATACAATACCATATCTTTAGTATCAATATTTTCCATGGTTATTTTACATTTTTTTCGAAAGGGCATTGGCCAGTAACAATTAAAAGCACTGCCGGGATTTACGCACACTGCCAATGATTGCAAAGGAGAATATTTGCCCCAGCCCATTCCAAAAAAATCCCCCACGGGTACTTCTACTGAGGGTGTTGTTTCATCATCCCAATAAAAACGAAGGATAGAATACCGCCAGTTACCGGTTGGTGTCATCCAGATATGCTGCACAGAACCCGATCCTGTAATCTCTGCCACTGTAAAAGTAGTTTTAGATTTGATAACAACACTTGGGCTAACCTTCCAGCCCTGGCCCAAATCTTTTGAGGGGCCAGCACCTGTGCCGGTTGTGGCTTTGCCGCCTTCGCCTTTGGCGCCATTAAAATTTTCAGGACTTATAGAACGGGTTTTTGCATCAGACATCCGAAACAGGTTTCCCATATTGGCATCAATACCATTGTATTTTTGAGCCTCCAAAGTGTTGCAAATAATAATACAAAAAAATAAAGCATGAATGATCTTTTGCATGATGGTGAGTTTTTAAAAGTATATAAATTTTATTTTAAAAAAGACTAAATGCCAGTTTGAATAAAGATTCACAAAAAACTACAACCATGCTACAACACTAAAACACAAAGCATGCGGTGAATGATCTATATTTTACCCGGCTTAATTTTGTACTTTAACTTTATAACCTTTTGCTCCGAAATAAAGTATAAACCCAAAACAAAGCAACGGAACAATATAAGCCATTTGAATACTGCCAGTTTTATCGGATATTAGCCCCATTATTGGTGCAATGATGGCCCCACCCACAATTGACATCACAAGAAAAGAAGAAGCTATTTTGCTTTCTTCCCCAAGGCCCTTAATACCCAGGGCAAAAATTGTGGGGAACATGATAGACATAAAGAAAGGAACTGCCAGCAAGGCATATACAGCAATACTACCACTTGCCATCAATGCTATGGTGAGTAGTAAAATAGTAATTACTGCATACAAACTCAGCAGGCGGTTCGGCTTTATGTAGCGCATTAAAAACGTTCCTGCAAAGCGGCCTAGCATAAAGCCCACCATAGCAATAAAGCCCCAACGGTAAGCTGCATCCTTTTCAGGAAGGTTCATGGTGTATCGGGAAAAACGGATAAAGAAACTGCCTACACCCACCTGTGCACCCACATAAAAAAACTGTGCAATTACCGCCCATGTAACATGGCTATGGCGAAATACATTTAAGGAGAAAGTCTTTTTTCCATGGCCATCATCGTCTGCTACATCTTCTTCTTTTATTTCCGGCAAACGGGTAAATACAAAAAATATAGCCACCAGCAGCACCACACCAGCAATGATCATGTAGGGTATTTTTATGGTACCTGCTTCAAATGAAAGATAAGTGTTCAGTTGCTCCGGCGACATTTGCTGAGTCTCCTGCGGCGTGTGCTCAATCCCTGAAAGAATAAATTGTCCGCCAATAATTGGTGCAATAAAAGCCCCCACCCCATTAAAAGATTGTGCAAAATTTAAGCGTTGCTCTGATGAGGCTTTGTCACCTAACTTGGTGATGTATGGATTGGCAACTGTTTCTAAAAAAGTAGCGCCACTGGCAATAATAAATAAGGCAAACAAAAAGAAATTGTAACTGCGGACAGATGCCGCAGGAATAAATAAGGCTGCACCAACTGCATATAAAAAAAGGCCGAAAAGAATGCCTTTTTTATATCCATATTTATGCATAAACCATCCTGCCGGCAACGCAATAATAAAGTAACCAAAATATACAGCCGTATCAATCAATGAAGACTGCAGGTCTGTTAACTGGCAGGCTTTTTTTAAATGTGGGATAAGTATGGGATTGATATTGTGAAGAAAAGCCCATAGAAAAAAAAGGCTTGTAATTAATGCGAATGCAATGGTGTTGCTTGCTGTTTGTTGGTTTTGTTTTGGCATGCCTGATAGTTAAATGGGTTTTAGTAATCTAATTATTTTTTTCTTGAGCTTTGCAGCTATAAATATACTGTACATGCAGCCAATAAAAATCGTGAATAAATAATACAGGGTTGGCAAATGCTATTTTTTTTCTGCAATGCTATTTGTCAATACGCCAATGCCTTCAATGCTGATATTGACCACATCATCTTCATGCAGGGTAAAATCATTAGGTGGCACAAGGCATGTTCCCGTCATTAAAAAACAGCCTTGTTCAAAATCCATTTCCCGGAACAGCCAGTTGGCGAGTTCAGTTAATGATCTTTTCATTTTTTCAAGCGTTGTTGCATCGTCAAACATCGTGGTGCCATCACGGTTAATGGTTATATTAATGGCTGTGCTTAATGGTATGGGTGCTTCGGTAACTAAAAGGCAGGGGCCAAGTGCAGTGCTTCTTTCATACATTTTTGCCTGGGGGAGATACAAAGGATTTTCACCTTCGATACTTCTTGAACTCATATCGTTACCAATGGTATATGCCTGGATATTCCCTGTTGAATTGATAAATAATGTCAGCTCAGGTTCAGGCACATTCCAGGTGGAATCTTTACGAATATTTACTTTTTGCTGATGGCCAGATACCCGGTGTGGTAAAGACTTAAAAAACAATTCAGGCCGTTCTGCTTCATAAACCCTTTGGTAACAATCTGCCGCACCAGTATCTTCCGATTCTTCCATTCTTGCATCCCGGCTGCGCAAATACGTTACGCCTGCGGCCCAAACTTCCTGGCTGCCGATGGGTGGTAACAAATAATTGCTTATAAAATTTGCTGCATCTGCATCACTTATTTTTTCGGCAATAGTGGTTAGTTGTAAAAGATGGGTGTATAAATTTTGCTGATTAATAAGGGCATCCCAATCATCATTCAATAAAAAAAAACTTGCTTCCTGTTTAAGAATATTCCCTTTGGATGTTTTGTATAAGTGCATGTAGGTTTATTTTTTTATGGTGTCAAGATCAACGCCCAGTAATTGTTTTGCCAGTTGCTTTAGTGTTGCATAATTGCCCTGGAAATGACAGGTGGTTTCTTTATATTCTCCCGTCTCTCCTTTCTTTAATGCCAGTGCAGGTGATGAAGATTCCACCTCGTAGAATGGCCCCATCTGTGTGCCGTCGGCCAGCGGGCCATCATTGTAACTGTTGATCACATCTCCCTTGTAAGGCTCTTTTTGCATCTCCCATTTACTGTTTACATACGCTGCATTTTTATCTAACTGTGGAATAATTACCGTCAATACATTCTTTTCAAAATCGTAACTGGCAGCAATTGGTTTTGCAATTAGAGGAGACAGGCCAATCTTGCTT
>JANYFT010000385.1 GCA_025359625.1 Ferruginibacter sp. | reverse complement strand
AATTCGCAAGCCAGTTTTATATTTACGCCCCTACGGCCAATAGCCAATGAAACCTGATCAGGTTTTAAAAATACCGTAGCATGCTTTTTTTCTTCATCAATATCAATACTGGTAATTTTTGCGGGTGTTAATGAGCGTTGTATCAATAGCTGGATATTGTTAGTCCAGTTTATTACGTCAATATTTTCATTTTTTAACTCTCTAACTATACCGTGTATACGACTTCCTTTCATGCCAACACAGGCACCTACGGGATCAATCCTGTCATCAAAACTTTCTACTGCTATTTTAGCCCTTTCACCCGGATCTCTTACAATTTTCTTAACTACAATTAAACCATCAAATATTTCAGGGACTTCAATTTCTAACAGTTTTTCCAAAAAAGACGCACTTGTTCTGGATACCACAATAATTGCCTGACTATTTTTTAATTCTACTTTTTTTACAACACCTCTAACGTTTTCACCTTTTTTAAAATAATCAGATGGTATTTGTTCTGATTTAGGCAGGATCATTTCATTGCCTTCTTCATCGAGCAGCAATACTTCTTTTTTCCAAACCTGGTAAACTTCTCCGCTGACGATATCGCCTACACGATCTTCGTATTTTTTTATCAGCAGGTTTTTCTTTAAATCATTTATGCGGCTTGCCAATGTTTGTTTACCTGCCAATATTGCCCTGCGGCCAAATTCTTTTTGAATATCAACTTCTTCCACCAACTCTTCACCAACAGCATAATCGGGTTCTATCTTGATAGCGTCGCTATATTCAATTTCAGTTAAAGTATTATAGATGTCGCCATCATCAACAATAGTACGGCGACGGAAAATTTCCAAATCGCCTTTCTGATCATTTACAATTACATCAAACTGATCATCGCTGCCGTATTTTTTACGGATCAATGTTTTAAAAACATCCTCCATTACTTTCATTAATGTAGGACGATCAATGTTTTCAGCCTCTTTAAATTCCTGGAAGGAATCAATCAAATTAATACGTGCCATAAACTTACCAGCCTCACTTTACATCCCGCCGGCAGGGGTGTTTTGTTAAATAATTAAAATGCTATCAATACTATTGTTTGTTTAACCTGATTAAACGGAATCTCTTTTGTTACAATAACCGCTTTCTTATTTTTTCCTTCTGTAAATTCTATTGTTATTGACTCTTCAAGAACAGCTAACAATTTTCCTTCCAGTTTAGTTTCGTCATTCATGGTAACTTCTACATTTCGTCCAATATTTTTTTTATACTGCCGGATAAGTTTCAATGGTTCATCAATACCGGGGCTGGACACTTCCAAAGAAAAATTACCATCCGGATACCACCCTTCTTCCTCCATTGTACGATACATGGCCCTGTTTATCTTAACACATTTATCTATGTTTAAACCAGCATCAGCATCTAAAAACACTTTAATGTTGTTGGTAGGCTTTATGCGAAGTGATACTAAAAAAATATCCTCCGAATCTGATAGCAATTTGGCTATCAATGCTTCTATTGCCTGTATGCTTGTGCTTGTATTCTGATTCATAATAAAAGAAGAAGGGAACGATCTTCGTTCCCTTCATTTGTGTCTTTTCCCACGGCAAATATAGTCAACTAATCTTTACCAGCAAAATAGTACTCCATTATCCACATTATATTTTTTTTAATTAATCATAAATTTTAACAGCTTTGTTTTTATTTGATTAATACCTTTACATTATGAATATTTTTAGATTAGCTTTTGAGCTTTTTATTTTATACCTGGTATATAAATTGGTGTTTGAATTAATAATTCCGGTGGCTAAAACTACAAAACAGGTAAAGAAGCAATTCGTAGACATGAATGCACAAATGCAGGAAAAAATGAATCAACAGCAAAATAATGCTTACAACGCCACTACCAAAACTTCTGCCCAACAAAAAAATAAAAGTGACGACTATATTGAGTTTGAGGAGGTAAAATAGTATAATGCCTATAATTTCATGTCTTCAATTTTGAGATTGGGTAACAAGTGGTAAACCTGCAACCCTGCTTCTCTTGCCCCTTCAATATTATTAAAAGAGTCATCAATAAACAATGTTTCATCAGCTTTTATTCCGGCATCGTCAATAACAAATTGATAGGTGGCCGCATAAGGTTTACGCTTGTGTATCTTATGAGAATAGTAAGCTTTTATAAAGTACTCATCGAGGTTTGATTTACCGGTTTCTTCCCTAAATATTTTATGAAAAGCTGTTAAATGAATGCTATTGGTGTTGCTTAATAAATAAACATTGTACTTTTCTTTTACCCCATCCAGGTAATCAAGACTTTCTATTCTAAAGTTGAGCAATATGGCATTCCAAGCCATTTCAATTTGCTTTTGAGTAGTTGAGTGATGGCAATATTGTTGAATGGTTGTATAAAAATCACCTTCCGAAATTTCGCCGGTTTCAAGTGCTTCAAATAAATGGTTTGCACCAGCCTGCGAATACAATTCATCAAATTGATGTATGCCCAGATTTTTAAATGCATCGGCAGTTTTATTGTAATCGATGTTTAGTAAAACTCCGCCAAGGTCGAAGAGCAGATTTTTTATTTTTGCCATAATTTTATTATTTGGCTTCAAAACTATCTTATTTTACTTACTTTTGCCGTCCGTTATGTAAAAATAACAGGGCCTATAGCTCAGTTGGTTAGAGCACCTGACTCATAATCAGGTGGTCCCTGGTTCGAGCCCAGGTGGGCCCA
>JANYFT010000301.1 GCA_025359625.1 Ferruginibacter sp. | reverse complement strand
AAATTAAAATAAAAGGTTTGGGTAATATTTAATTTCCATAATAATTTTGTATAACCTTTTATTTTTTTTATAAACATTTATTTATAATAAGCTTGAAATTATTTATCGCTTAATAAATTCATAGGTTTGAAATTGTGCTGTAGCGCCACTTACCCCATAAAATTTATTTAAATCAATCACCAAGCCTTCTTCCCATTTGTGCAGCAAATCTTCTATACTAAAAGTACCCAAATCCGGATTTATACTTTCTGTCTGAACAAGATTCGCATGAACAGGTATGCAGCTAATCTGATTGAGACAAACACCAAAGCGATGAATAAACATTGGTTTGTATAGTTGTAAATTATTTTCCAAACTATTGGGGGCTTTAAATTTAACCCCTCTAAGCATAACAAGTAATTCATCCCTGCCAAAAAAATATCCACCAACACCAATAGGATAAGTCCAGTCATTATAATCAGTGGTATAATCCCATCTAAAATATACAAGCCCGTCTGGCCTATTAATGAAGTCTGGTAATATTTGCTTCTTCTCCAGTACCATACTGTACCCCAGGTCTTGGCCACGGCCGAGGGATACAACATTTTCCAATGTATCTACATTAAGCAGCTTTTCATAATTCACTTTTTTTAAAAAGACCATATCATCTACATACAATCCAATAGTAATGGCTACTGACTGTTGGCATAGATCAATCAACTGCTTTCTAAAATCAAGTTCTTCAATAAATATAATATTATCGTCCCGGAAAATTTCCTTCAGGTCGTTATAACTCCCCGCATGTCTTTCATCCGTTACTTTATAAAGCACGTACATGGTTCCGCTACCAGATACCATTTCAACATACGATTTTAAAAAGGCATACAACTGCATAGCTCTATCTTTTGAAAATACGATAGAGTCTATTTGTTGCTTTCTTTTACCAACTTTACTTTCAATTAATATTTTGCGGTAATAGTCAACCTTCTCATTTAACTCGTTTGTTCTAAGAAGCTGGTATCCCTTTTTTCCCAGCAAGCTTAAAACTTTTCTCTTTGTTGCATTTATTATTTCCATTGCACTTTTTCTTATTCGCAGGTGAACACACATTCATCTGCCTCCTTTATATTTTTAATAATTTTCTATCAGCTGTTAGCCGTTCCGTGATAGATACATAAAGCTCATGTACCATCTGAACATTGCACAAGCCTACAATTATTCTTATAAAATATTATTATACAAATTGAAGTAATTATCAGCCTGAACAGGTAAGTTATAATTGTCAATAATATTTTGCCTGATTTCTTTTCTGTCAAATTTTTTTATACCCGCTATAAATAATTCTAATGCTTCAGCAAGTGATTCAGCAGAAAGTTCACCCGCAAATTGACCGTTAAAATTTGGTTGTATTACATCCAACATTCCCCCAACAGCAAAGCTTAAAACAGGTGTTCCGCAAGCCATTGCCTCCAGCATAACATTTGGCAGGTTGTCTTCACGGCTTGGCAATACATAACCATCAGAAGCTGAATATAACAATGCCATTAACCTTTCATCTTTTATACTACCTAAGTAAATTAATCTATCGTCATTAAAATTATCAGGTACTGAACCAACGGCACAAAAAACAACATCCTGCAGGTTAGTCATTTTTTTTATTGCTTCGTACAACATATCGAAACCTTTTCTATGGCTGTGAACATCGCTTGACACAAAAGAAATAATAATTTTATTTGCAGGTAAGTTTAATACCTTCCGGGATATTTCTTTACCATAATCTTTAAACAATTGAGTATTTAACCCGTATGCTATATGATACTGTTTAGCTTTCTTAAAAGCATCACTCTGCTTTGCTAAATTGTATAACCATTTAGATGGCGAAACAACACTCATGTTTTTACAGGTGTTAATCAAAGCCGCCTTCTTTTTTTTTAATTTATTTTCTATAACACTAAACGTGTCATTGGTGCGGACCACTTCATCATGGTAATGAAAACCACCCTGTATGGGATTCATATCATGCAATGTCCAAACTACGGGCTTATTAACCTTTGCAAAAAAAGAAGGGTAATCCAAATACTTTGCTACCCAGTGAAGGTTTATTATATCTGCATTTTTTACTGCAGCATGTGTAAGAATATCTGCATTGGAATCAGGGAAAGTAAACAATTCATAATCACCCTTAAGTTTATTTAATTCCTGAAGGTTTCTATTACATTTATCTATTGGTAAACCGATAGCGTTAAATGGCGTGCGTATAAAAGTTGATTTAAATATACTTTGCTTCTCACTAAATTCTACCACATTTTTAAAATTGGTACTTTTTTTTGCACAAAGAAATGTTGAATTAATACCCATATCCAATAAGCCAAGATGCAGGCGCATTGCAGCATTGCCAGCTCCGCCATTATCATAGGTAGAAATATGTACTACGTTCATCAATGTAAGTTTACTGACTTATTTTGGGTAACAAAATTTTGCGAATAGCATTCTTTATAAAAAGGGGGGTTACAATCCATAGGTTAATGTAAACATTGTGTACTGTAGTTGTTACCGTAAATTTTACAAGGCTTTTTATACCTATTAATTTTCTGTAGGTAAGCAATAAGTTTTTTTTTATTTGCCTGTTACCGGCAAATTTTTTTAGTGGTTGGTATTTCCTGTATAATAAATAACCATACTGCTTACTGGTTATTAAATTATTATCCAGCAGGTACTTTGCCAATCTTGGGTATTCTACAAAATAAGTTCCGTCTGCCATTGATCGGCGGGACACATCCATATCGTGTTTCCGAAAATAATTAAGGTATTTGCCACTTGTATATACAGATCCCTTTTGTGCCAGCTTGATCCAAAATAGCCAGTCGCCACAAAATTTATAACTGGTAAATTCCAATGAAATGTTTTGAAAGGATAACTTATTAAAAATAGCCATACTTGCATTGAAAATTACATTACTTTCCAGCAAGTTGTTTTTTATAAAAGTTATTCCATCTGTTACCCCACCCATTTTTTTACTGGTGGATGTATATAAAATTTCCTCCCGTTCATTTATTACAACAGACCCACAATAACTGATAGCTATATTGGTATTATTGGCTGTTCCATTTACCAATTCCTGCAGCAGCGTGGGCTCACACCAATCATCACTTTCTGCAATCCATATATACGCACCCTTTGCTAAATTGATGCCTTTTTGCCACTGCTTAAATGTACTTCCGCTATTGGTTTCATTATAAACAATATTTGTTACAAAAGCATTGCCTCTATACCTTTCAATGATTTCTTTGCTGTTATCAGTTGAACAATCATCCATGATAATAACTTCAAAATCCTGATATGTTTGCTTCAGGATACTATCAATCCGCTGGTTTAAAAATGGAGCATGATTATAATTAGGGATTATTATGGATACTGCCGGCATTTAATTAAGAAGAGAATTTATTATTTCTAAAATTTTAGGCGCCATTAAACTCACATCAAATTCCTTAACTTGATTTTTTGCTTCAGCACCCAATTTGTTACGTAACACAGCCTTTTGTTTTAGACAAATAATTGCTGATGCCATACCTTCAACGTCGGCATAGGGGACAATCATTCCTCCACCTTTTTCCAAAAACTCAGGCATCCCACCTGCATTTTGAAAGCATATAATCGGCTTACCTAGTGCTGCAGCTTCCAAACAAACCAACGGGAAAGGATCTTCTCTTGATGTTAAAATGAACACATCAAAAAATTGAAAATAATCCTGGGGATTGTTTAAACTGCCTGTAAAAAAAATTTTTCCAACAATTTCCAGTCTTTCTAATTCGTAATCAAGCTGGCATTTGAATTCCTTATTAAAAGCTCCTACCCAGAAAAATATTATCTGTTCTGTTGGATGGTCCTTTATAATCTTTTTGGCTACAGCAATAAAAATATCAACTCCCTTTCTCCACGATGCCAATCCAGAAGCTCCAACGATAAAAGCATTTCCAATCTTTAACTCATCTTTCAGTTCCTCTTTAGTCTTTGTTGGTGCTTTAAAATTATTGACAGGTACAAATTCATGTATAAGTAAAACATCAGATTCAGGAATACCGTAATTTTTTATTAAGTTTTCCTTACTGATTTTTGAAACGGTGATAAACCGATCAATTTGATCAACTATTGATTTATTTAAAGCAGTTGGGTAAAAATTATTAATGGTAAACTGATTTTCATGAACATGTGAAATAAATTTAGCAGAAAAATTATCTTTTAACGTCATTACAAATTCGTGTGAAGCGACTGTGTTTAGATAGATTATATCAAAGTTTATTTTCTTCAACCTTTTTGGAAAAGGCTTAAAAAAATATCTTTTAAATAAAAAATGATGAGCCCTGTTAAACATTCTCCCGTAAATGGACGTCAAAGAGGTTTTTGGCGACCATACATAAACCGGTACGATTGCCCTGAAATCCTTTTCTAAATCACCAGCAGTTTTTAAAAGCAAATGAAATTCAATTTCAGTGTTCAACTTTAGCCAATACAGCAAATGCTTTAACACTATTGGAGCACCTGTTCTGCTGGCGTCATGTGAAACAAAAAGAATTTTTTTTGGAGCTGAGGTATTCAAAAAATCAGTTTTATACTTTTAAGAATTAAAAAATAGAATGGAACTTTATATTTCTATTGGTAAGGAATGTCTAGCTATAAAAAAGAAGTTATTTTATCAACAATGAAATTAACTGCATCATAAGGCATTAGACTCCTGGCCCTTTTGCCTGCCACTTTGCCCATATTTTCCCAATTATCCCTTTGGGTCCATGCTCTTTCCATCGCATCATCTAACGAATAAACTGTCGCAAATGCTGCGATAAAGCCGCTTACATTATTTTCAATTAATTCAGATGCCCCGCCTACGTCAGTTACTACTACTGTTCTGTTACAATGCATTGCTTCAATTAGGGAAAGAGATTGCCCTTCCATTCTTGATGGTAATATGAAAATATGATTAGCACCCCATATCTCCGTAATATCATTTACCTCCCCTTTTAAAGCAACATTCTTTAAACCGAGAAGATCTACATTGGCTTTTAAAATAGTAGCATGCGGCCCATTTCCATACAGGTTAAATTGAACAGGACGTTCCTTCCATTTTTCCATTGCAGCCACTTTTAATAATAGATCAATGCCCTTATGAAAAAATTCGATTCTCCCCACAAACGCAAAATGGTACAAGTCAACCGGACTTCTATAGGGCAAAATACAAGCTTGATTCACAACCAATGGATTAAAAATGATCTCATTATTTACAGATGTATATGCGAACATGAATTCATGCAACAAAATATTTGCTTTGGAAACAAAAAAGTTTTTCAAAGCACTATTGTATAATTTTATAAGATGCATTCTGTTATTTTCATTTAGGTACAATAAGTGCACTTCGGCAACCAGTTGTGTTATTGTAATGTACGGTAAGTTATTGGCCAAACATATCTCCATCACATGACCAGATGACACATTATTACCTTGGGATATAATTACGAGGTCTGGG
>JANYFT010000223.1 GCA_025359625.1 Ferruginibacter sp. | reverse complement strand
GCCTTCCCACAGGGCAGGCAGTGGCAAGGGCAATGGGTATTCCGGAAAATATGATTTTAAAAGAGATCAGCATAGGCACTACTTATATAGATCCTGAAACACCCGGCCAACAGAAATAAGTAAGCCCACACTGCAAAGCACCAGTTTGACGCAGGCTAAATGGGATAGCCTAACCAGGGAAATAAACAACAACACACCACTGTGGTATTACATACTGAAAGAAGCCGAACTAACCTGCAAAGGCTACAAATTAGGCCCTGTAGGCGGCCGTATTGTAGCAGAAACATTTATAGGCATTATGGCTGCCGACAACCTGTCCTTCATCAACCTACAGCCAGACTGGGAACCAACAGCAGAAAAATTTGGCTGCAAGCAAACAGGCAGATTTGAGATGGCAGATTTGCTGGATTTTGTGAAGGCGTGAATGGAGAGGAAGGTTATTTATTGCAATTCATAACCGGCAAAAGAATGCTTTTAAAATTGGTGATGAGGGGTGTGAGTAGAATGGCACTTCCTGATTATCGTATAAGTACCGCAATAATAATCTGCAGGAGTTAAATTATTTACCTCTCGTTTTTTTATGAAAATTATGGTGGTTTTGTTTGATGGGATTTGAGGGAAAGGGTTGGTTGGGGATGGCAGATTTGTTGAAGTAAGAATTAGATAAATTGCGTAAGCACATTATAAGGGTGATAAATTACTAAGCTAATAAATTTAATTTAAATATACTGATATGACGAATGCTCTAAATTTTCAATTGAAAAAAATCCTGCTGTTAATGATCGTATTGTTGTTGGTACAGGTAAGAGCCATCTCTCAGGAGTCTGTACTCGCTGATACACCAAAAAAAGATAAACCACCAAAAAAAGATAACCCTGCTAAGGCACCTGATAACATGGCGGATACAAACAAAGCACGATTAGCCTCGCCAGCTTCCGATGCCAAGAAGCAAGACCTCTTTAAAGCCTCTGTTGTAAAGGTGAACAACGTTAAAACAACAGACACTACTGACACTATTGATCATGCAGGTATTGGAGATATAATTGTTATTTACGTGGATAGCCTTTCAGCCCTTATTGGAACAACAAAGGATCAGAAATTAAGGTTGTTCATCAATGGAAGACAGATAGAGAATATTGAACCTTTATCAGGGGCACCCGATCTTAATAATGGAACAGTTCAGTTTAGGCTTGATAGAAATACCAATAACAATAAAACATGGGCAGATATTTTGGGAGGGCCACCAATAGGCGCAGACTTTTTTAGTACGCCCGTTAAAGTAAGTGTGGGGTATGATAATGGAGTTGCAATTAAAACTAAAACATTATATAACAACAAATACAACTTCGAATTGGTACGAATTCACAAAGGATGGTTTTGGACATGTCTGGTCATCCTCATAATATATCTCTATCTACTTTTCACAATGACAAAGAGCAAAGGTTTACTAAGGGATAGATCTATAGACTTAAGTGCAATTGGTATTAATAACAATGTAATAGCAGGCTATAGTTTAGGCAGGTTCCAAATGGCTTTTTGGTTCACCTTAACCGTAATGTCATTCTTTTTTATTTGGTTGATCACGGATGCTTATGATATAATCACCTCAACGGTGTTGAGCCTTATAGGTATCAGCGCTGCTACTTCTTTAAGTGCCGCCATGATAGATGATAACAAGAGTACAGATCTGCTAAACCAAACGATCGCATTACAAAGTGAGTTAGCAGGTTTGAATACTACAATTCCTGACCTAACTAATAGAATAAACAATGGGCCTCCACCAGCGGATCTGCTGCGTTTACAAGCATCCTTAAAAACTGCTCAGGACAGAGCGATACAACTACCTCCATTGATAACGATCAATACCAAGATCTTAACTCCGCAACCATCAAAAGGATTCTTAAATGATATACTTAGAGATGTTAATGGTATAAGTTTTCACAGGTTACAGATGTTTGTTTGGACGTTTGTATTGGGAGTGATCTTTATTTATTCAGTTTGGAAAGACTTATCCATGCCTGATTTTGGTGCTACGTTACTTGCATTACAGGGACTTACCAGTGCCACTTACCTTGGTTTTAAATTTCCTGAAAAGCAGGCTTAATATAATATTTATAAAAATAAATTTTAGAGAGGGGATACGCAGAACACCCTAAAAATAGTAAGCACCGGAAAGCTGAAAACGGACTAGAGTAAGCAAGAAAAATCAATTATATGTCAATGTTTAATCTTGAATTAAGAGTAACGGAATTTGGTTCCATATTAGCAAGGCAAATCTTCTTGGAAGATGTAACCAATCAAAACAGAGAGGTTAAAAATTGGGATCAAGGTGAAGGGTTTCAATTTAAAAAGCTTTCAAATTTTCAGGTTTCAGATTTTGAATTAGATGTTTTTGTTGGGTGCCAGGGCATTGCCGGAGGAACATTAAAATGTGAAGTATTTATTGATGGCAATAATGTTGGGGATATAGCTTCAAGAGTAGAAGACCACTTTTTTGCACACAAATCTTTTAATGTTTAAAATTTAGCTGTATGAAAAAAATTACCTTAATTACTATTTTAAATTTTATCTACCTAGTGTCTTACGAGCAAATCTTATTAGAAGATAAAAACGGAGATGTAATTGTTCGAAATCAATTTAAAGCGAATGACAATACGGCTTTTATAAAACTTAATACTGGTGAGCAAACCTTAGGATTTAATTATATAATTTCTACCAAATTAAATAATGCTAATAATTATACGATTAATGAATTTGGTATTAAAGTTAAACCAACAGAAGGATACGCATCGGTATTTAGTAATGCACAGTTTTCCCCTGGAATTAAATTGTCTTATGCAATTACAAAACTTAGGATTTTTAGTAAAAGTATTAAAAATTCCTTCATTGATTGGGCAGGCTTCGAAGTAAGTTAGGATATAAATAAGTATGCCCTTTTCAACAGTGACAACGCTTTTGGTAATCAGGTTTATTCAAAAAAATTTAAAGCTTTTAATGCATTAATAAATTACAATTACTTAGTTACTGCAGGACCAAGTTCAATAGACAGTAAACTCTTATTGACTTTAAAAATAGGTTATTCTAAAAGGAATAACTATGATAATTTAACATCTGTGGTAGTTGAAGACTCGAAATCAGTAATTGATTTAGCATCTTCAACCGAAAGGCGGATTACTAAAGTAAAAAATTTGAAGCAGGGTAACTTTAAAGAATTTGATGCGTATCCTCTAATTTTAGCTTTTACAATATTAACCAAAACTGATCCTGCTCCAGATTCTAATGCAAAGAAACTTAGAGTTGGGTTTACTGCATATTTTAAAAATTTGGCTTCAACTAACTTACCTGAACAAAACTTAGGAGCAATGTTTTTCTTGACTAAACAAGATAAAAATGGCATAAGAAATGCCGTATTCGGATTGGATATACAAGCGGATGATCCTTTTAATGTTAATAATACAAATGTGGGCTTTCAAAATCGAATTACGGTTGGATTTACAACAGTCTTTTCTCTATGATTAATACATTTGAAGATAAAGTTGATGCATTCTTATTCAAACCACGATATTTTCTAAACCAATTCGAAAGCATAAAAATTACATTACCAACAATTTTAAATTAATAATATGAAAATTTTACTTACTAGCATCCTATCAATGGTTTTATTGTCGGCGAATCAAGATGCCGTAAAAGACCTTTCCTTATTATCAGTTAATGGAAGCTGCAATGCTCCTTTAAAAATTAAACAGATTAAAAACAACTCAGCTTCCAAAACAATAATTGCCTTTATAAATAGAAAAGTAAGGGCTGAACATACTTTATCTAATTCAACTATTATTGACACATTAAAACCGAAAGAAGTAAAGAATTTGGATTGTGGTGGATGTATTAACGATGGGCCTGGTCAGGAATGTACCTTTTTTAGTATCAAATCTGCAAGGTACCTGAAGCCTTGAACTAATTTTTTACGGTAGTATAAATAAATGAAAGGCATACTTTTCCCCCCCAACGTTTCTCCATGGCTTTGAAGTAGAGCTGAGGACATTGCGGTAAGCTGAATTCGTTCTGGATAGTGCAACGCTTCTGGATCAAACACATGCAACGTTGGCAGGTGACTGAGAAGAAGGTTTTACACTTGAATTTTAATATGGCAGATTAGAACATCACTGCGACCAATCTTCTTTTCGATGGCTTTTGCGAAGGCTTAGGGGTGCTGTGCGTTGTAAGAAAGCTTTGTAGAGAAGGAACAACCCTATGAGATCAGGTTCAACAGTATTTTTTTTTACCTTTTAAAACATAAACACCATGGAATCGAAAACATCACTCGGATATTTTGCGGGTCTTTTGCTATTGCTTGTGGGAGTAAGCGGATACCTGGTATGGCGGATATTTCAAGACACAGATAAAATGCCCGAACTCCTTATGGGTGTGTTTGTAGTGACTGCAATAGCGGCATTGATGACAATGTTATACCTACTTGCTGCAGGGTTTAAGTTTATGGACTTAACTGACAGAACACAGCCACTTGGTCTTCCTGATGGCAGCATCAGAGCGATGATTGCCTTAATATTAATTATCGCATTTATTATTTTTGGGTTTTATTTATACCGGAGTGTTGGCGACGGTGTTTCCACTGTATTAGAAAAGAATATATCCGCCGATAGTTTGAAAAATGTAAACATGAATCGGTATAAAAATTTACAGCCACAAATCATACAAGTAACAGACTCAACTTACACCATTCAATCAGTACAAAAAGTAAGCGATGAAGGCAGCAAATTGGCCCAGCAACTATTAACAACAATAGGCACTTTGGTGGTTGCCATTTCAAGCTTTTATTTTGGTAGTAATACAGTGACAAGTGCTATTTCAAAAGCTACCGGAGGCAGACCAGCACGCACTGGCGGAGGTTTAGGAACAGATGATCCATCTGGCTCAGGAACGAGTGACCAAACTGGTGGTAACACCAAAATAAACCGGCAAAGCAAAGATGTTTCAGGCGTTGAAGATAAAGAGAATAAAGGTAGATTCGATGGCGATGATACAACCACTGCAGAAACTAAGACCAGCAAAAAGTCAGGTATAACTGCTGATATAATAGCTGGGCAAGACGGCGACCAAAATATACAAGCAGCTGATGATGAAAATATGTTTGCTAATACAGCAACTTGAGAGATGTCTTGGATTGGCTAATTGGCTGCCAGAGGTGGCACTTTAAAATGCCATTTCTCCGTGAGCCGTGTTTTCACTATACACTATTCCGTCTATGTTTTGTTTCCGTGGTTGGTAAACTCCTCATCAAGCGCAGTAGTCCATTAGTGGAACGAAATGCTAATAGGCGCTGGAAGGAGGCAAAGGTTTTGCGAGGCAGGTTTCCAGTGTCATCGGAGTTACTAATTTTCCGTATCGAGAAATTGCCTGTTGAAGATTAGTAACAAGAAGGCATACGAGAGGGCACTTGGCTTGTGACAAATAATTTCATTCATTACTTCGTTGTTAAATTTATCACCCAAAAATAATACAACCAGCTTTTATAAAAAATAGTGTCTACTTTTACACCAGTGAAAAAAATTTTGGTAGCCATAGTAGCCTTTTTGTACATCAGCAGTTCTGTTGGTGCTACGGTGCACATGCACTATTGCATGGGCAGGCTGGCAGATTGGGGTATCGGACATAATGAGGCTTCCACCTGCAGCAAATGTGGCATGCAGTCATCAGTTAAAAAAACGGATGGCTGCTGCAAGGACGAGAACAAGTTTATAAAAAACGATACAGATCAAAAAACAGCAGAAATTACTTTTGAAAAGGCGCAGGTAATGGCTGTTGCCCTGCCGGTTGCTTT
>JANYFT010000195.1 GCA_025359625.1 Ferruginibacter sp. | reverse complement strand
TTCAAACAAGTGGCACCATCTGCATAATGGTCAACATTGTACTGGTGTTGCTCCAGGTTATCTTTAGTGAGGTATGCCAGTGTTTCATCATCTTCGGCATATAATATTCTTATCTGCTTCATGCCCTGTTTATTTGTATGGTGATAGTAGTGCCTTTGCCAACCGTGCTGTCCACATCCAGCTTCCACTGGTGCAACCTGCAAATTTTTTGTACATAATACAAGCCAAGACCAAAGCCATTTACAGCCGACCTGTCCGTATCCGGCACCCGGTAAAATTTATCAAATATTTGCTTTTGATGTTTGGGCGCAATGCCAATTCCATTGTCTTGTATCTGCAACCAAATATGTTCTTTGTCTTCTTTTAGAACTATTTTTATCAAGGGTTTTTTATTACAATATTTTACAGCGTTGTCTAAAAAATTGTACACAATATTTGTAAAGTGAAATTCATCGGCAAGGATAGTAATTTTTTTCCCGTTGCTGTTAAATTCAATACCGGCATCCGCATATTTCAGTTGTATTATTTCTATGACGTTGCTGATAGCCCCAAACATATCAACTGAAATTTTTTGCAAAACTTCCTGGTTATTATCGGTCTTCGCAACATTTAGTATTTTCTCTAAATGACCATCCAGTTTGTTACCCTGTTCAATGATGATTTGGCTATATCGGTGGAGTTTTTCATCTGTAGTAATTGTTGTATGCCGGGACAAAAATTTAGAGGCGATCAATATAGAAGCAAGGGGTGTTTTAAACTCATGTGTCATGTTATTGATAAAATCTTTTTGCAGGCCGACAAATTTTTGCTGTTGCAAAATGATATAGATAGCATAAAGGTAAATACATAAGGCGATCAGCATGACGAATGAAAGTACCAGCCAGATATTTAACGACGTGTAAATAAAACTGTTGATATCCGGGAAGCGCACGGCAAAATAATATACCAGGTGGTTTGCCTTTGGAAAGAAAGCGGTATCGCTTTTTGAAGCCGTATCTGTTTTACCCATCTGTACAAAACTTCCATACAGCATGGCATCTGTTTCACAATCGTAAATGGCATATTCAAAATTGCTGTTGATGCCCTTGCTTTTGAATTTATTGGTGAGGATAAGTTCCAGCACTTTAGCATCAAAATCGTTTCGTATGTTGACAATATAATAATCCCTTGAAATTTTTTCAACAGGGTTTATAGATGACGTAGGGTAGTTATAATAATGGTTGATTTCGCCTGCCACTTCCAGTAAAGACACTTGTATATTCTGACTAAATTTTTTTTCTTCATAATCAAAAGCCTGCCGCAATAAATAAATCTGTATGGCGATGATGCCTACAAAAGCCACCGAACCGGCAACGACGATCAGTTTTAGTTTATTCATCTTCACGATACAATGTTAGGTATAAATAGATTTTTGGTAACACCATTTACAAATCATTTACAATTAATTTGAAACCGGTTAACAGCGTTTGTATACACAGCCTGTTACTTTTACATCGCCTTAACTGTAGTATGGGCAAGCAACTAATTTTTCTACTTCATTTAAAACAAACAGCATTATGAAAAATATTACCACCCTTTTTGCCTTTTGCATTGCCTTAATTATGTTATCATCTTTTACAACAACCACTGCAATAATAAAACCTGCGGTAGTTGACCATAGCACTTCTACCAATAGTGTGTTGTGGGAAAAAGAAAGCTATGATTTTGGTGAAATAGCCCAGGCCAAACCGGTATCAACAGATTTTACATTTACCAATAACGGTGATGAGCCAATAATTATCAGCGATGTAGTTACAAGCTGTGGCTGCACTGCATCCGATTATAGCAAGGCTCCCATTCTACCGCATAAGACCGGCTCTATTAAAGTGACCTACAATGCGGCAGCTATTGGCGCATTTAGCAAAAGCATCACTGTAAATTTTAATGATACAACTTCTAAAAAAGTGTTGCAGATAAAAGGAACAGTGAAGTGATTGTTCTTTTCGCAGCATCCGTTTATATCATAAGAAAATGAATTAAAAGGGAGCAGTTTTTTTATTAAGCGATTGCCCTCAAGCTTCTTAGTCAGGGGTTTGGGGCATTGTCTTTCCAACCCCATAAATACCGGCATGCATAGGTTCTGTAAGGGCTCCATTTTAAAGAAATCTGCATCATTTTTTCTTTTAAAGCCTTTTTATTGGTGGCATCCAATCCGTATAATTTAGTAATGCTTTGTTGAATGCCCAGGTCATCCAAAGCAAATATATCCTCCCTGCCCAACGTGAACATTAAGATCATTTCAACGGTCCATTGCCCTACCCCTTTTATTTGGGATAAATATTTTATCAGCTCCTCGTTACTCATTTTATGAAGCGTGGCGTCAGTGATTTTTTCGCTTAAAAAAAAATTGCACACGTTATGGACATACCGGGTTTTTGCATTTGATAAGCCAATGGCCCGCAGTGTTTCAAATGGTGTATCTGCAACTTGCTGTAGCGATGGTTTTTTGTTTTTGTATAAATTTAAAAAGCGGTTATAAATAACAGCAGCCACTTTGGTGCTCAACTGCTGGCTCATGATAGAACTGCATAAATGGAGGTACACATTTTTTCGGCTAACCAATATGTAAGGCTCCTGAAGGGCAATTATTTTTTTAAGTTTTTTGTCTTTACTAAGATGTGCTAAATGTTCCATATTTAAATGTAATGCAAATTGTAGAAAAACCAGGCTGTTAAACCCTTTACTTTAAATATATAATCAAGCTCAAGAAACCGGGGAATTGTAAACTTGAATTGCCTTATCTAATAAGCAAAAATTTTGGGCTATTATAATCATCATAAAAAATTCGTGGAAATAATTGCACATACTGTTACTTTATTTCGTTTTGACAGGCATGAAATGAGACTAAACTATAATGGTACATATATTGAATATAGAGTGATAAATATAGAAGTATTTGTAGAAATAGCAAATAAATAATAAAAATTAACTGATAACATAAAAAAAAAATTTTGGTTATTTCCCTGAAAAATATTTTTAACGATGCAGGTAATGTTACTCAGTTTACTGCTAGGTTTTTTAAAGAAGTTTTAAAGCCTCCTTATGAAATAAAAGAGTTCATCAGGCAATGCTATGTAATCGGGTATAGATCCTTACCGCTGGTTGGTATTACCGGTTTTATTATGGGATTGGTGCTTACACTTCAATCACGGCCTACATTGGCTGAGTTTGGTGCTGAATCCTGGCTTCCCGGTATGGTAGCACTTTCATTAATAAGGGAAATTGCGCCAGTAATTACTGCATTGATATGTGCAGGCAAAATTTCATCGGGGATAGGTGCAGAATTGGGTTCAATGAAAGTTACAGAACAAATTGACGCTATGGAAGTATCTGCCATTGACCCTTATAAATATCTTGTAATAACAAGAATACTTGCCACCACGCTGATGGTACCATTGTTGGTTGTATTTGCTGATGGGGTTGGTGTTTTAGGTGGTTATGCAGGTATCAATATCAATAGCGATGTTAACCTGTTAAATTATTTTTCAAAAGTGCTTGAGTCTTTGGATTTTATTGATATTATCCCTGCCACTATTAAAACATTTTTCTTTGGTTTTTTTATAGGTATGATTGGTTGCTATAAGGGATATACCGCTGCCAGTGGAACGGAAAGTGTAGGTAAAGCAGCTAACTCCGCCGTAGTTGCAGCATCACTCACCATATTTGTTATAGACATGCTGGCCGTGCAATTAACAGATATTTTTTTCTAAATAAGTATGATAGAACAATCAATAAACAAAGAACCAATAATTGCCACAGATAATAATGGTATTGTGATAGATATACGGGGGCTGTATAAATCTTTTGGCGCACACAATGATGTTTTAAAAGGGGTTAATATTACGGTAAATAAAGGAGAGAACCTAGTGGTATTGGGTAAGTCCGGCTCGGGTAAATCGGTAACAATAAAATGCGTGGTAGGGTTGGTGGCAGCAGACAAGGGCGAAATAAAAGTATTCGGTACAGACATAACCGAACTGGATGATAAACAGCTCAATGCTATTAGAATAAGAATTGGGTTTCTTTTTCAAAATGCAGCTTTGTATGATTCGATGACGGTAAGGCAAAACCTTGCTTTTCCACTTAAGCGCCATTCAAAAAGCCTGTCTCCAAAACAAGAAGAGGACGCAATTAAAGAAGCATTGGATAATGTAGGTTTGGCAGAAGCGATCGATAAAATGCCCGCTGAATTATCCGGAGGGATGCGCAAAAGAATTGGTCTTGCACGAACGCTTATTTTGAAGCCCGAGATCATACTATATGATGAGCCTACTACAGGATTGGATACCATCACTTCCAGGGAAATCAGTGAATTAATATTAGCAATACAGAAAAAAAATAAAACCAGTTCTATCATCATTACCCATGATATGGCTTGTGCAAAACTTACTGCCGACAGAATAGTGATTTTAAAAGATGGTATAATTGAAGCGGAAGGCAGTTACGAAGAGCTGGAAAAAAGTGATAATGATTGGGTGCGCTCTTTTTTTATATAATTAATTATTAAAAACGCTAGTATATGAATAAGGAATCTGGATCTACATGGAAGTTAGGTATGTTTGTTATTATTGGATTAGTACTGTTTTCAGGAACTATTTTTTTTGTTGGAAAACAGAAAAATCTTTTTGGCTCAACTTTTCGTTTACACGTACAGTTTAAAACAGTAAGTGGTTTAAAAGCAGGGAACAATGTTCGTTTTTCCGGTATCAACATTGGCACTGTTGATGCAATACAATTGATCAATGATACGGCTGTTATGGTTGACCTGTTAATAAAAAAAGAAATTCAGCAATTTATAAAAACAGATGCTACAGCAGGAATTGGCTCTGATGGTTTAATGGGGGATAAAATACTTACTATTTCACCGGGATCTATAGCAGCAAATAGCCCTGTAAAAGACAATGCTCAGATTGGTTCAAAAAAAGCGGTAGAAATGGAAGATGTCATGAGTAGTGTAAAAACCAGTGTAGATAATGCTGGAATTATTACAGCTCAACTTGCTCAATTTGCCTATAAAATGAATAACAATAAAGGCGCATTATCTAAACTAATGACCGATGAGAGCTTCTCCAATAGCCTGAAAGGAACTTTATCTAACCTGGAAACCAGTGCCGGTCAATTTGCTAAATTCACCACCAGCATGAATAACGGCAAAGGGGCTTTGTCTAAAATGGTAAGTGATGAAAAATTTGGTAAAACGCTCGATTCAACTATGGCTAACCTGCAGGCAGGCACAAAGGGACTAAGCGAAAATATGGAAGCCGCAAAACATAATTTTTTATTGAAAGGATTTTTTAAGAAAAAGAAAAGGGCGGAGGATAAAAAAGCAGCGGCGTTAAAAAAACAAGAAGACCAAAAAAAGAAAGCTGATCTGCCAAATGAAGATGAAGAGAAAAAAGCTGGAGAAAAGAATCCCGTAAATGCGAAGGATAGTATTAAAAATAGATAACGAACACAAGTAGACTATTAAAGGTATCAATTTAAATATCGGTTCAATAAGCTATATCCTTTCAAATAGAAAAATATTTTCATCGTTATTTTTTCGCCCTGTTATATTGCCAGTTAAAATTTCGGCAGCAATTAAACTAAAAGTGATACCATTGCCACCAAAGCCCAGCGCAAATAAACTGTTGGATAATTTTTTGTAATTGCCAATAAAAGGCAAGCCGTCTTTTGTGGCACCAAAAGTGCCAGCCCAGCTAAATTCTGGTTTAAACGCTATATGAGGAAAAACCTTATTAAAATCGTTGACCAATTGTTTTATCTTACCAGGTAACAGGGCGTCTCTTTTAGCAGGGCTATAAAACTCTTCATCCCTGCCACCTATTAAAATTCGTTTGTCTTTTGTGCTGCGCATGTATAAATAAGGATCTGCGGTATTCCAAATTAATACATCATCTGTCCAGAATTTTTGTTTTTCATTTGCCTGTTCACTGGCACAGGCAAACGTGCAATGGAGGGCGACTATTTTTTCATCAATAAATTTGACAGCTTCGTAGCCGGTGGCGTATACCAATTTTTTTGCTTTTATACTGCAGCCATTTTCTACAGTAAGGGCTACGTTATTTTTATGATGTTCTATATGTATGATGGGCGTCCTGTCAAACACCTTTACCCCCTTTGTTTTTGCATACTGTAGCAAAGCATGCGTAAAAGAATAGGCATTAGTTTGTGCACCAGCAGCAGATAAGATAGCTCCAGGGGCATCAATAGAAAATTGCTTTTTAAGAACTCTCTTATCAAGGAAATCAACGTCAAAACCATTTTCCTTACGGGCATTAAATTCTTCTTTTAAAAAGAAAAGATCCTTTTTAAAAGCAGCATAGTACAAGCTTTGGTTGAACTCAAAATCTGTAAATTTTATTTTTTTTGCAATTTTGCCTAATTTATCAATTGCCTCTGCACAAAGCTGGTAGGCCCGTACCGCATTTTTTAATCCTGCTTTATCTATTAATTCACATAGGGGAGTATCAATTTCATATTGCAACAGAGAAGTACTTGCACACGTGCTTCCAAGGCCAATAGTACGGGCATCTATAAGCATACAATTAACACCGGCATTAATAAGGTGGTACGCAACCAGTGCACCTGAAATACCGCCCCCCATAATCACCACATCTGCACTGGTTGATTCTTCCACTTTGGGATAATCAAAGGGTAATCCATTTTTGGCTAACCAGAAAGGATAGCTGGAATGTAAATTCATTTAAAAGATATTTGGCAATAAATAACAGGGGGAAGTAAAATTTGTTTAAACAGTTAAAGGTAAAGAACGCACAACCTCTTATGAAAAATGCAATTAAATAAGGTAGAACACCTAAACATTAAGGTTCATAAATATTGGGAAGAGAAACTCCCGTTTATAATTTTTATTTTAAAATTTCCTGCAATTTATTGTCCAGTGCATCACCCCTTAAATTCATGGCAACAATTTTTCCTGCAGGATCAACCAACACGTTATAGGGAATACCTTCAAAGCCGTACAAACCAACGGCAGCACTGCTCCAATATTTGAGATCGCTTATGTGATACCAGGATAAGTTATCGGCCTTAATAGCATCCAACCACTGCTGTTTGTCCTGGTCTAATGATACACCCAGCACTGTAAAATTTTTATCTTTAAAAGTATTGTACGCTTTTACCACATTTGGATTTTCGCCGCGGCAGGGGCCACACCAGCTTGCCCAAAAATCAACCAGCACAAATTTGCCACGTAACATACTTAACGCAAAAGGTTTGCCACTCGTGTCGGGCATGTTAACATCGGGGGCCATGCCACCTTCATGTGGTTTGGCTTTATATTGGGCAATCATTTGAGTGTACTGTGTTACCAGGCTGTTTAGTGCCAGATGGTTTGGAAAACGCTTAGGCAAACGGGCAATAACTTTTTCTAATTTATCAGGTTCAATACTTCTGGAATAGCCTATGGCAAACAATGCCATTACAGCATCTTTAGTAGTATCAACGTATTGAAAAATAAAGCTTTTGTACTCATTTTCTTTATTATCAAAATCGTTTTTTGCAGCAGTCAATGCGCTGTCTGTTTGCCCGGCAGCAGTCAATTGCTCCAATATGGCGGATTTGGTTTCAAGAAAAGCCTTTTGTGACCGGATGCTGGTTATGAATTTTTTTAAAGAAGCATTTGCCGCCGAATTAACGGTGGCACTACCTACAGTAAGGTTGTTGTAGTCGGCAGTTAAAACAAGCTCGCTTTTATCATTGATTAAAATAAAAAAGGCGCTGTCTTTCTCCATTCGCAAACGGTATAACCCTTCTTCGGGAGCTAATGCAGTAACAGCAAACTGCCCGTTTTTTATTTTGGCGGTATCCAAAACCACCGGATCTTTTTCGCTAAAAAATAATTCTTCCAAATATATTTTTTGGTTGGGTGCATTTTTAATTTGCCCAGTTACTGTAAATTTACCCGGCTCGGTTTTATTATTACAGGATAATAACATTGCAACACCTGCGGCAACGGTGAATATTTTTTTCATACCATTAATTTAATTTAATTTTTCTGCCAGTAATTTATTTACCAGATTCATGTCTGCCTTTCCCTTACTTATTTTTTTAACTTCTCCAACAAATAAACCTATCAGGCCCTTTTTGCCACTTTTATATTCTTTAATCTTATCCGGCATTTTTGCAATTACTTCATCTACCCATGCTTCAACAGAACCACTGTCAGTTTCCTGCAGCAGGTTTTGCTCAATAGCAATTTGCAAGGGTGTTTTTAAAGGTGCAGCCAGCAAAGCAGTAAATATTTTTGAAGAAGCAATACTGAAATTTACTTTGCCATCATCTACCAGTTGAACCAATGTACTTATCTTTTGTGGGGATAAAGGAAAAGAGGAGATGTCCATATCTTTTTCGTTAAGGTAAGACTTAACAGGCCCCATCAGCCAGTTGACTGCAGCTTTGTAATTGTTAGTGTGTTGTATAATGGCTTCAAAAAAATCTACCAATGTCTTATCTCCACAAATAACCTGAGCATCATAATCAGCCAAACAAAATTCTGTTTTGTATTTTTTCTCCAGCTCTTCCGGCAAGGCAGGAAGCGATGCTTTTACCCTTTGTAAAAATTCATCGGTGATGTTAAAGGGTGTAAGGTCGGGGTCAGCAAAATAGCGGTAATCATCTGCTTCTTCTTTACTGCGTAACGAAAAAGTAGTATTGGCATCTGCATCGTAACTCCTGGTTTGTTGTAAAACCTTTTCGCCGCTTTCAACAATATCAATCAGCCGGTTCACTTCAAAATCTATTGCCCTTTTTACATTGCGGATGCTGTTAAGGTTTTTTACTTCAACCCTTGTACCCAGTTTAGTTTCGTCTTTTAAACGGATAGAGATATTGGCATCACAACGCATACTACCTTCTTCCATGTTACCATCGCAAATATTTAACCAGCGCACCAGCCTGCGTAGTTCTGTAACATAAGCAAAAGCTTCTTCGCTGCTATGCAGGTCGGGCTCGCTCACAATTTCGAGCAATGGTACACCGGCACGGTTTAAATCTATTGAGGTGTACAGGTCATTAGCATCATGCAAACTTTTGCCAGCATCTTCTTCAATATGTATCCTGTTCAGCCGGATATGTCTTACTATTTCCCCCGTCTTAATTCTTACAGTGCCATTTTTACAAATGGGCGTAGTATGCTGGCTAACCTGGTAGCCTTTGGGCAAATCAGGATAAAAATAATTTTTACGGGCGAAATAATTTTGTTGTTCAATATCGCAATGCAATGCCAGGCCCAATTTTACTGCGTATTCAATAGCCTCCTTATTCATTTTAGGCAGCGTGCCGGGATGTGCCAAAGTGATGGGACTGATGTGGGTATTGGGGGCTGCACCAAAAGCAGCGCTATCCCCGCAAAATAATTTGCTTTTGGTCAATAGCTGGGCATGTACTTCAAGGCCAATTACTACCTGGTATTTATCATTTTTTATCACGGATGCAAATGTACAAAGAAGTTTGCCCCTATCCCCCAAAGGGGTAAATTTCCAATTCCTCTTTAAGGATAGGGCAAACCATAAACTAAAAAACCATCCGCCAACAGCTAAAGGCTATCGACGAATGGATTTTTGCAGGACGGCTTTTTTATAAATTGGCTGTCTTGAGTTTTTTAGGAATTTTCACATTAAAGCTCATTTCGGTTCCGTTTCTTTTGGCTTTGATGGTATAGGCTGATTTGTCTGCAACTTCCTGCAATTGTTCTCGTGCATCATCAGTATTGCTTATTTTCTGTCCATTTATTTCTGTGATGATATCATCCTTTTTTAATCCGGCTTTTTCGGCGGCAGAAGAATCTTCTACATCAATCACTTCTACATTGCCGCCTTCTTCAGTATCCTGTATTTTAAGACCTAACTTTTTCTGACGAGGAAAAACACCACCCATAAAATCTTCATTTGGGGGGAAGTTGAAATTACCATCCATGTTGAAATTTTCTTTCAGCATATCACCATTCGGCATGGCTTGTATACGTGGAGTTTTAAAATTGAAGGTATGGGGGTTATTGTATTTAAAAACCATATTTCTCTCCTCTATCCTATCGCCCAATACTGCTTTTACCTCCTTTTTTTTGCCGTCTCTTTTATAATATATCTTAACTTCTTCTTTGGACTTTTTGCCTGCTATAATATTTGCCAGCACTTCTGCATCTGTTACAGGCTCGTCACCTATTTTTGTAATGATGTCATCTTTTTTCAACCCGGCTTTTTCCGCGGCACTTTCTTTTGCAATCTCTACAATTTTTGCACCATCTGTAGTTTTTTCAGTAGTTACGCCCAGGAATGGACGATGAAATTTTTCACCTTTGTTAAAGCCCTTTAGGCGTTCAATATTGATATCATTTAAACGGTCATTTAAACGGTCAAGGCCAGCAATTTCTGGCATCCCTTCGGGGCCATCAAAATTAAAAATCATTCCTTCTCCGTTGCCATCCCGGATTATCATTTTCCTTTTATTGATCGTTACTTCATCATCTTTAAATTCTGACAAAGGTTTTCCATTAATGGTAACCTTATCACCATCTATCTCAACATTTAACCTTATCTCTTTATCACCATTGCTTTTAATGATAATCTCCTGCTGTTCTTTTTTTTCTGGTTTTTCAATAATGTCTTTTTTTTCTTCTTTTAAATCCTGCTGCGCCTGTGCAGTAAAAGATAAACTTATACAACTTAGTGCCAGTACAGTAAAAATTATTTTTTTCATGTTGGTTAATTTGATATACGAAATGTTTAGTAGTTCAAAGCTAACTAAAATATTCAACTTACGAAATATTTCGGACACTATTATTTTGCTTTAACAAAACTTTTGAGAATCACAATTTCAAATACTTGTTTAACAGAGAGCTTTTTTCAGGCGAATAAAACTGGTTAAAATTTGCGGCATAAATTTTTACGGTCCTATTTGGAGAATAACCATTGACTAAAATTAATTGGTAAGTAATTATAGTAATGCTTTTACCTTTTCAATCACTTCTTTTAAATTGCTTACATCTTGCCCTCCTGCGGTGCCCAGGTTTTTTTGGCCGCCGCCGCCACCTTTTATCAGGCCGGCCACTTGTTCTTTTATGATTCTTGCTGCATCCAAATTCTTTGCTGAAACAACCGTGTCCGAAATGCCGATGGCAACAAATGCTTTACCATCAATATTACTGCAAAGCACTACCAGGTGATCGTGTAAATGATTTTTAAGATCGGTGCATAATTTCTTTAGGGCATCAGCATTGCTTACTTCTATAATAGCGCCAACAAAAGTTACGTTGTTGATGATCTCATCTTTTTGTAATAATTCATTGCGGATACCAACGAGTTGCCTTGCTTCCAAACCTTCAACCCTTTTGGACAAAGTATTATTTTCTGCCAATAAATTTTCGATGGATTTATTGATGTCCTTACTATTTTTTAACAAGCTGCGGATTTCACTTAAGGCAACAAATTGTTCGTTGATATAAACTTCTGCTGCCTGTCCGCAAACAGCTTCTATTCTTCTAACACCTGCAGCAACAGCAGTTTCATGTTGAATTTTAAAGGTGCCCAGTTCACCTGTGCTACCCACATGGGTGCCGCCGCATAATTCAATACTGTAATTAGGGTCCATTATTACCACCCTTACAATATCGCCATATTTTTCTCCAAACAAAGCCATTGCGCCTAACGCTACGGCTTCATCTTTGTGCATGGACTTAATTACAACCGGAATATTTTCCCTTATCTTTTCATTCACTAGTTTTTCTACTGCAGCAATTTCTTCATAGGTTAGTTTGGCAAAATGGCTAAAATCAAAACGCAGGTAATCATCACTTACCAAACTTCCTTTTTGTGCTACGTGCTTACCTAATATGTTACGCAATGCGGCATGCATCAAATGCGTAACGCTGTGGTGCAGGGCAATGGATTGCCTTCTTGCTACATTTACTTTTGCCGAAACGGTTGTGTTGATGGCAGCAGGAAGTGTATCTGTAAAATGAATGATGAGGTCATTTTCTTTTTTGGTATTGGTTACTTCAATTGTTTCCTCCCCAAAATGTAAGGTGCCAGTATCACCAACCTGGCCGCCGCTTTCAGCGTAAAAAGGAGTAGTGTCTAAAATGAGTTGAAAGGATTCTTTTGTTTTGGATGTTACCTTTCTGTATTTGATGACATTGCTTTGGGTTTCTAATGAATCATAGCCAACAAATTTGTTGGACGTGTTTTCAATCAATGTTATCCAGTCTTCAGTGTCAACAGTAGTTGCTGCACGGGAACGATTTTTTTGTTGCAGCATCTCTGCTTCAAAACCTGCTTCATCTACAGTAAGATTTTTTTCACTAACAATTAGTTTTGTAAGGTCTAAGGGAAAGCCGAAAGTATCATACAATTCAAAAGCAATTTTCCCAGGTAATATAAAGGCTTCCTTTTCATCTTTTCTAAAATGCTCTAATCCTTCAAATGAAATGAACATTTCAATTTTAATTAACCCCTTTTCAAGCGTTCTTAAAAATGCATCTTCTTCTTCTTTTATCACTTTACTTATAAAATCTAACTGTGCTTTCAATTCAGGAAACACTGATTCAAACTGTTGCGTAATTACCGGTAATAATTGAAACAACATTGGCTGTTTATAATCCAAATAAGAATAATAATAACGAACAGCACGACGAAGTATCCTGCGTATAACATAGCCAGCGCCAGTGTTGGAAGGCAACTGCCCATCAGCAATACAAAAACTAATTGCCCGGATATGATCTGCAATAACCCTGAAAGCAATACTTTCTTTATCGTCAGCAGCTTTATATTCTTTATTGACTATTTTGCTTATTTCAGCAATCGTACCCGTAAAAACATCCGTATCATAATTACTCTGCTTGCCTTGTATCACCCTCACCAATCTTTCAAAACCCATTCCTGTATCTACATGTTGTGCCGGTAATGGTTCAAGGCTTCCATCTTTTTTACGGTTGAATTGAATGAATACATTGTTCCATATTTCAATCACCTGCGCATGATCGTTGTTTATCAGGGTGCTTCCTGCTACCGCTTTTCTTTCCTCTTCATTTCTGCAATCCACATGTATTTCTGTGCAGGGGCCACAAGGGCCAGTGTCGCCCATCTCCCAAAAATTATCTTTTTTATTGCCCATTAAAATACGGTCTTCTGGTACATATTTTTTCCATTCGTTATACGCTTCTTCATCTTTTGACAGGCCTTCTTTCTGGTCCCCTTCAAAAATAGTTACGTATAATTTATCCTTATCCAGTTTATATACTTCGGTTAATAATTGCCAGCTCCATTCAATAGCCTCTTTTTTAAAATAACCTGCCTGCGGGCAGGCACGGTCGCCAAAACTCCAGTTGCCCAGCATTTCAAACATAGTATGGTGGTAGGTGTCAACACCCACTTCTTCCAGGTCGTTGTGTTTACCGCTTACCCGTAAACATTTCTGCGTGTCTGCAGCCCTGTTATACGGTGCTTTTTTATTACTGAGAAAATAATCTTTAAACTGGTTCATCCCCGCATTGGTAAATAATAAAGTGGGATCATCTTTTAAAACTATGGCGGCAGATGGCACAATGGTGTGCCCCTTTGATTGAAAGAACTCGAGAAATTGTTGGCGTATCTGTGCACTCGTCATCATAAACCTTTCTGTTTTGGGTTGATTTTTGCAATATATCAGTCTATATTTGTAGACTTTTGAAAAAACTTTGGCGCAAAGGTAAGGAAAACCTTAGGCCTTCCTCATCTGCACCAATTGAAGGAGGGAAGAAATTTGAAGCAGAAAAATATAGTATTGAAACACAGGAATGGCAGAAAGATTAACTGCTTTTATATAAAAAACAAGTATAAAGTTTTACATCAAAAAACCTTTTGGTTTTGCTTGCATGAAGAAAATAAAATATTACTATAACACCAATTCGCTACGCTATGAAAAGCTGGTGACACCCTTCAGGGTAAAACTATTGCGAATATTTGGGTTTCTTTCTGCGTTGCTGGTGAGCTCGGCACTGGTAATTTTACTGTACACTAAATTTATTCCCAAGCCAACAGACAGGGAATCGAAGTTGAAGGAAGAGGTGATGAAAGACAACTACACTGCCTTAAGCGAAAAGGTAAAAGGGTTGCAAGACCAGATGGCGGGTTTGGAGAAACGGGATAATGAAGTGTACCGCTCTATTTTTGAAGCCAATCCTGTGCCGGATAGTACAAGAGCTAAACTACAGGAAAAATCAAAAGAATTGGACAAGATAAATGTAATGAGTGATGATGCATTGGGTAAAACCATTGCGGCAGATTTAAATAATATCAGTGCCAGGATTGCGTACCAGGTTAATAGTTATGGGGCTATTGAGAAACTAATCAATAACCAGGAAAATAAATTGGCCTGCATTCCTGCTATTCAACCCGTAAGTAATAAAGACCTTACCCGTATTGCGAGTGGGTTTGGCTTTCGTATCCACCCGATATATGGCATACCAAAAATGCATAATGGGCTTGACTTTACTGCACCGCAGGGTACACCTATTTATGCTACCGGCGATGGAACAGTTACTACCTCGGGAATGAACACAGGTACCGGGAACCATGTAATTATAAATCATGGGTATGGTTATGAAACAGTTTATATGCACATGGTACGTATAAAAGCAAGGGATGGGCAACGGGTGAAAAGGGGCGAAGTAATTGGTTGGGTAGGCAGCACCGGTGCAAGTACAGGCCCGCATTGCCATTATGAAGTGCATGTTAACGGGCAGAAGGTGGATCCGGTTTACTTTTTCTATAATGACCTGAACGCTGAGCAATACGATCGTGTATTGAAAATAGCTGCTACAGGTAGTGCCAAAAGTTTTGATTAAACCGGGGAATATCAATGGATAAATTAATAGTAAAGAACCTTATTTTTATATACCACATTTTACATGGCCTTACATACACAAATAGCATTTGACTTTGATGATCAGCAGCAACCATTGCCGCAGAAGAAAGCTATCGTGAAAAAGGAAAAGGTGATTGTGGTGCCCCAGGAAATAACAATAATTAAAAAAAAGAGTACCAGGGGTAGAAAGAGTTTGAAAGAAATGTGTATAGGTGTTGATTTACTCGATATACCCGAAGATGAAATTTTGTTTCAGAAAATGTATTATTCCATTGGTAAAGTGGCGGCGATGTTTAAGGTAAATCAATCGTTGATACGGCTTTGGGAAAATGAATTTGATGTTTTAAAACCAAAGAAAAATGGTAAGGGAGACAGGTTGTTCAGGCCGGAGGATATTAAGAATATTCAACTGATCTATCATTTAATGCGGGAAAGAAAATATACCATGGAAGGGGCAAAGGAATTTATAAAGAATAATAAAAAGGCGGATGAAAAATTTGCGCTGATAGAATCACTAAAAAAATTAAAAGGATTTTTGAATGAATTGAAAGCGAATTTATAATTACCCGAATTTAAAATAAGGAAGTCCAATTATAGATACTAAAAAAAGCCGCAAAGACAAACATGTTGCCACCCTAAATTAAAAATTAGCAAAAAGCCTAAAGCAAATATCTTAAATAAAAATAAAAAACCGGAGAGCGCATGACTAATCCTAAAAATCAGTGGCTATCCAATTGCTTTTTCTTCAAATTCTTTTCTATACTTTGAGGGCGTCATTTTTTTAACCTGCTTAAATTGTTTACTAAAATGCGCCCAGCTATTGTAACCACTTTCATAACAAATTTCCATTACTGGCTTGTTGCTGTTGGTGAGCAGTTTACAGGCATGGCTGATCCGGAGATCCTGGATAAAATCAAAATAAGTTTTCTTAATATTCTTCTTAAAAAAGCGGCAGAAAGTAGGGATGCTCATGGCTGCCACCTCTGCCACCTGTTGTAAAGTAACAGGCGTTAAATAGCGTTTAAAAGAGAAATCAATAATTTTTTCAATGGCAGGATTGATGTGGTTGTTATGCGAAGCAAAATTTTGTGTGAGCATTACATAATGCGGCGTGGTACTAATTTTCTGCAAACACTGCATCAGCGCATTCATTCTCTGAAAGCCTTTCAATTTCTGCAAGTCGGATATAAAGGCAGCAAGCTCTTTTTTAAGTTTCGGTTGTATTTGTATGCCATCATTTTTCTGCAATAATTGATACACTGTTTTCAATTCCGGCAACTGTAAAAAACCTTGTCCAAAAATTTCCTGACGAAAATGTACTACCACTGCACTACCAGTTACTTTGTGGTGCTGCTTTTTAAACCAGTGGGGCAGGTTGCCAGCTATAAAATAAATATCTCCGGGTTTGTATTCGCCGATAAAATCCCCAATCATTGCCGTGCCATGTCCTTCTGCAATCAGGATCAGTTCAAACTCTTCATGCTTGTGCCAGTTGGTTTCAAAATTGGGTGTGCGGTAGCTGCAGCAGGCAAAGCTCTGGTGTTCTTCCAGGTGTATCTTTTGAATCAGTGTTTTCATCTCATTAATTTGAATAGCTGCTATCTTATCAACTAATTCAGTTAAAATTATACATAACTGATAAGATAGCAGATTTTATTTTATAAATAGCAGTTGTGCACCCGCATAAAAAGGGTGAACTTTATGCTTTGATAAAACGATTGTATAATGACTCTCTTTAAAATTGCTGTATGCTGCTATTAGGTATTGATGTAGGAACTTCTTCCATAAAAGTTGCCATTGTAGATGCGCAAACCCAACAATGTATTACCACGGTACAATACCCTGATACAGAAACCGGCATTACTTCCCTGCAGAAAGGCTGGGCCGAACAAAGCCCCGAAATGTGGTGGGAAAATGTACAGCAAGCCATCCTGAAAGCGCACGCTACTAAAAAATACAATTCAAAAGATATCATTGCCATCGGCATCGCTTACCAAATGCATGGATTGGTTTGTGTTGATAAAAACCAGCAGGTATTGCGGGATAGCATCATCTGGTGCGACAGCCGTGCGGTGGACATCGGCAACAAAGCTTTTGATGCCATTGGGCATGAAAAAAGTTTACAGCACTTACTAAATTCCCCCGGCAATTTTACCGCCACCAAGCTGGCCTGGGTAAAAAACAATGAGCCGGAAAAATATGCCCGGATTGATAAAATAATGTTGCCCGGAGATTTCATTGCTATGAAATTAACCGGCGAAATCACTACCAGTATTTCGGCTTTAAGTGAAGGCATATTCTGGGATTTTAAAGAACAGGAATTGTCAAAAGACGTATTCAGTTATTTTGGTTTTAATACCTCCGTGATCCCAGAGATAAAAGATGTTTTTACGCCTCATGGAACAATCCACGCTGCTATCGCAGTACAATTGTCTTTGAAAGAAGGAATTCCTGTAGCGTACAAAGCTGGGGACCAACCTAACAATGCCTTGTCGTTAAATGTATTGGACCCGGGTGAAGTGGCCGCCACTGCTGGCACTTCCGGCGTTATCTATGGCGTGAGCGACCAGTTGGTGTACGATCAGCAATCAAGGATCAACAGCTTTGCGCATGTAAACTTTACAGAAGCACAGACAAGAATTGGCGTACTGCTGTGCATCAACGGCACCGGTATTTTAAATAGCTGGATAAAAAACATTACCGGCAACAAATTTTCTTATAATGAAATGAACGAAGCTGCGGCAAGCATTCAACCGGGAAGCAATGGTTTGCAAATGCTGCCTTTTGGCAATGGCGCCGAACGCATGCTGGAAAATAAACTGGTGCAAAGCCATATTCACAACATTGATTTCAATGTGCACAAACCGGCTCATTTATTCAGGGCGGCACAGGAAGGCATTGCGTTTGCATTCCGCTATGGCTTCGATATTATGCGTTCAAATGGCATGCATCCATCTGTGATCCGTGCAGGCAGGGCCAACATGTTTTTGAGTGATGTATTTACCAATTGTTTTGTTAATGCCACCAATGTGCCGGTGGAGTTGCATGACTCTGATGGCAGTGTGGGTGCAGCCAAAGGTGCAGGCATTGGCGTGGGTTATTATAAAACGGCTAAGGAAGCTTTCACCAATTCAACACCGCTTGATTTGGTTGAACCAACGCAGGCAAAATTGTATGATGAATTGTATGAAGAGTGGAAGGGGTTGTTGCCCCAGTCCCCTAAAGGGGGAGTAATTTGACTGGTTTACTGCAACTGGAATTTATTTGGAACGCAGTTTTATTTTTTGTCCGGGCAGTTGAATTACTATTTGGCTTCATTGGCGTCGCACTCTTTTACTGTTGTGCATGAATGAGCTTTTGGAGTTTATAAATTGAAGGTTATTTATTTTTTGGGGAGCATACTTTTAAATATTACGAGGACTATTTCAAATTGAAAAAGCTGCCATGAAAAACAAATTATGAATAGTGCGACGCCAATGAAGTTCAATTGAAAAACTTCAGCTTGCTAAATAAAAAATAGATTTTAATTAAAATATGATATGCTATTTGCAAATTAAAAAAGCCGTAAAGTCGCAGAGTCGGGCTACCTCTCCTTCGGAGAGGGCGGGGGGTGAGGTCAACTAAAACTAAAACTTAAATATAATTTCTAAACTTCCTTATCATTTTTAAAATAAGGGCAAACTAAAAAAATATGTCAGTAGTAACAGGTAACAAAGAATTTTTTAAAGGCATCGGTCCCGTAAAATTTGAAGGTGTTGAAAGTGATAACCCCATGGCGTTTCGCTGGTACGATGAAAACAAAATTGTAGCCGGTAAACCCATGAAAGAATATTTACGTTTTGCCTGTGCATACTGGCATTCGTTTGTAGGCAATGGCGGCGATCCTTTTGGTGAGCCTACACATTTGCATCCGTGGAACGAAAAAGCTGATGCAGTGGAAAGAGCAAAAGACAAGGCGGATGCTGCATTTGAATTCATCACTAAACTGGGTATGCCGTATTACTGTTTTCACGATGTGGATGTGGTAGACTATACCAACGATGTAAATGAAAACGACAAACGCCTGCAGGATTTAACAGCTTACCTAAAACAAAAGCAGGATGCCAGTGGTGTTAAATTATTATGGGGTACCGCCAATTTATTTTCTCATAAAAGATACATGAATGGCGCTTCCACCAATCCTGATTTTCATGTGCTGGCACATGGCGGCGCACAGGTAAAAGCTGCACTGGATGCAACGATAGCATTGGGTGGCGAGAACTATGTTTTCTGGGGTGGCCGTGAAGGCTATATGAGTCTGCTGAACACCAACATGAAAAGAGAGAAGGAGCACATGGCCCGTTTTTTACACATGGCTAAAGATTACGCCAGGAAGAATGGTTTTAAAGGCAGTTTCTTTATCGAACCAAAACCATGCGAACCAAGCAAACACCAGTACGATTATGACAGTGAAACCGTAATTGGCTTTTTACGCCAGTTCGATTTGCTGAATGATTTTAAACTGAACATTGAAGTAAACCATGCAACATTGGCTGGTCATACTTTTCAGCACGAGTTGCAGGTAGCTGCAGATACCAATACATTGGGCAGCATTGATGCCAACCGCGGTGATAACCAGAATGGCTGGGATACTGACCAGTTTCCCAACAGTGTAAATGAACTGGCAGAAGCCATGCTGGTAATCCTGGAATCCGGTGGTTTTGGGGGCGGCGGCATCAACTTCGATGCTAAGATCCGCAGAAACTCAACCGACCCCGCTGATTTATTCTATGCACACATCGGTGGCATGGATACTTTTGCAAGAGCATTGATTGTAGCGGACAACATTCTAAACAAATCTGACTATAAAAAAATCCGCAGCAACCGCTACTCCAGTTTTGATACCGGCAAGGGCGCTGAATATGAAGCAGGCAAATTAACGCTGGAAGACCTGAGGGCTTACGCTGTTGAAAATGGCGAACCAAAAACCATCAGCGGTCAGCAGGAGTATCTGGAAAATATCATCAACAGATTTATTTAATTACAAGGTGGGTAACCCCCAAAAGGGTGGCTCACCTTGTAATTAACGTCAAGCCGGGTGACCCACCCTTTTGGGGTGACCCACCCGGCTTGACTACTTATCATTTTCAAAAAACATCATCATGTTAATGGAACAAACCATGCGTTGGTATGGACCCAATGATCCTGTAAGTTTATCTGATATCCGCCAGGCAGGTTGCAGTGGCGTTGTTACTGCTTTGCACCAGGTTGCGGTGGGGGAAGTTTGGCCGGTTGAAGCCATCAATGAAAGAAAGGAATTAATAGAAGCAGCAGGCATGACGTGGACGGTAATTGAAAGTCTGCCCGTGCATGAAGACATTAAAAAACAAACCGGTGACTACCATCAATACATCGAAAATTACAAAACGTCTTTACGCAATGTAGCGGCCTGCGGCTTGAAAGTGATTACCTATAACTTTATGCCAATACTCGACTGGCTGCGTACCGACATTGCCTACCCGATGCCAGATGGCAGCACCGCCTTGTATTTTGAAAGAGCTGCTTTTATTGCTTTTGATATTTTTTTGTTGGAAAGAAAAGATGCGGCAAAAGATTATGCGGCTGCGGATGTTCAAAA
>JANYFT010000194.1 GCA_025359625.1 Ferruginibacter sp. | reverse complement strand
GAACTGGAAAATATTTTACCAAAAGATATAAAGATTCGCCCTTATTATTTGCAGGCAGATTTTGTAAACGAGAGTGTGCAAAGTATAAAAGATGTTTTATGGATTGGTATTTTACTGGCCATTATTGTAGTGGTGGTTTTTTTACGTTCCTTAAAATCAAGTTTGGTTTTATTACTTACCATCCCTACTACATTGGCTTTAACGCTGGTGGTATTAAATGCAATTGGCTATACCTTTAATATTATGACACTTGGCGCCATTGCAGCCGCCATAGGTTTAATGATTGATGATGCGGTAATTGTAGTGGAGCAAATACACAGGAGCCACGAAGAACGTCCGGATGAAACCATGCCTTTTATTGTTGGCAAAGCCATTCATTATTTATTTCCGGCCATGGTGGGTTCGTCGCTTAGTACAATCGTTATTTTTATTCCTTTTATATTGATGAGTGGTGTTGCCGGCGCTTATTTTAAAGTACTTGCTTTTACAATGATTATTACCTTAACGGTTTCTTTTTTTATAACCTGGCTGGTATTGCCTGCACTGTTTTTATTATTTACCCGTAAGCCTAAAGCGGTTAAGGCAATACCCAAAAATGACACGATTGCAAAAGCAGAAAAACAAAGTGGAGGTTGGATAAGGTTTTTTGTACGCCACAGTTACATCGCTATTTTATTTGCTGTGGCCTGTGCCGCTATTATTTATATTTTACCCGGCAGGATGCCTTCTGGTTTTTTACCGGAGATGGACGAAGGAGGCATCGTGCTTGACTTTAATAGCCCCCCTGGCACTACTTTAGATGAAACAGACCGCATGCTGAAAGAAGTGGATAATATTGTACAACAACAACCGGAAGTAGCAAGTTATAGCCGTCGCCTTGGTACACAGATGGGCTTTTTTATTACCGAATCTAACCGGGGCGATTACCTGATACAATTAAAAAAGAAACGCAACAAAACTACAGAGGAAGTGTCTGCTGACTTGCGAGCCAAAATTGAAGCAATACTACCCCAATTAAAAGTTGATTTTGGGCAGGTGATTGGTGATATGCTGGGCGATTTGATGAGCAGTGTGCAACCCGTAGAAATTAAAGTATTTGGTGATAACCGGCAAAAGCTGGAAGCTATCTCCCAACAGGTGGCAGAAATAGTAAGCAATGTAAAAGGTACTGCAGATGTGTTTAACGGTATTGTGGTGGCAGGGCCGCAGGTTATGGTGCAGCCTAATGTTGCAAGGCTTGCACAATTTGGTATTACACCTACCGATTTTCAGTTTCAGTTGCAGACCCAACTGGAAGGAAATGTTATCAGCAGCATTATGGAAAAAGAACAGTTGATCAATATCCGTATGATATATCCCAATGCCCTGCGTACCACCATCAACTCTTTAAATAATGGTAATATTTTATTGCCCAACGGATCGCTTAAACCCATCAGCACTGTTGCCAATATACAGATAGAAAAAGGGGTGGCCGAAATAGAAAGGGAGAACCAAAAAATGATGGGGGTAGTAACTGCCCGTTTAGAAAACCGTGACCTGGGCAGCACTTTAAAAGATGTTCAAAATGACATCCGGCAAAAACTGTCCCTGCCACCGGGTTATCATATTGAATATGGCGGCTCTTATGCTGAACAGCAAAAAGCGTTTAGTGAATTGCTTACTATTTTATTAACCGCCTGCTTGCTGGTATTTATTGTGCTGTTGGTTTTGTTCAGGGAATTTTTGGTGTCGCTTTTCATTATAATATTAGCGGTGCTGGGTGTAGCAGGCTGCCTGCTGGCATTGTACATTACCAACACACCATTAAATGTAGGCAGTTACACCGGTATTATTATGATTGTTGGAATCATCGGCGAAAATTCCATTTTTACTTACCAGCAATACTTGCTGGCCAAACTCACCATGAATACAGAACAGAGTATCGTATTTGCCATTGCGGCAAGGTTGCGGCCCAAACTAATGACGGCCACCGCGGCCATCATGGCTTTGCTGCCTTTGGCATTGGGGTTGGGTGCCGGAGCACAGTTGCACCAGCCCTTAGCCATTGCTGTTATTGGTGGTTTATGTATTGCATTGCCATTGTTGCTGATAGTACTGCCTTCTTTTTTAAGGCTGATACATAGAAAAAATTAAAAAAGGCAACTTTAAAATGATACTATTTTTTTGGTAGATTTTTCTTTTTTGGTAGATTTTTTTTAAAGAATATCCGGCCCGGCCTGATATTGCAGGTAGTCCATAAAGCAATAATACTTTTCCAACAGCAGGCTCCAACAACCTCATCTTTGCAAAGGGATGGGGTGAGTTCAATAATTTATAATCATTGTTCATTTTAAAAAAAATAAATCATGTGGTGGATCTACGCATTACTATCAGCCCTTTTTGCATCACTTACAGCAATTTTTGCTAAGGTGGGTATAACCAACGTAAACTCTAATTTAGCAACAGCGATACGCACCATTATTATATTACTGGTAGCATGGGGAATAGTATTGGCAAGGGGAGAAGCAAAAGGTTTATCAACCTTATCAAAGCATAATATTATTTTTCTCGTTATCTCGGGCGTTGCAACCGGTTTATCCTGGATATTTTATTTTAAAGCTTTGCAGATAGGGAAAGTATCGCAGGTAGCACCGGTTGATAAATTAAGTGTTGCCTTAACAATTATTTTAGCAGTTGTTTTTTTAGGAGAAGCATTGACCGTTAAAACAGCCATCGGCGCATTGCTGATTATTGCCGGAACAGCAGTGATGATTTTTTAATGATATTGAATATGTTTTTACAGGCAGCGGATACTACTGTTCTATTTCTGCTTCATTCAATAGTGCTTAACATTTATTTATACTTTATTTTTCTGAAACTCAAATTGCCAACAGAATTAGATTATAAGTTTATAGAAAATTATTAAACCTAAAAAAAGAATTATGAAAAAATTAATTTTAGTAACACTGGTATCAGGTTCACTATTTAGTTTTACTGCCTGTGCACAAAAGCAATCCGCTGATAAAGTACCCGCCGCGGTAAAAACTTCTTTCGCAAAAGATTTTCCGGGTATTATTACCAAATGGGAAAAGGAAAAGGCAAACTACGAAGCTAATTTTAAACAGAACGGAAAAACAATGTCAGCCTTGTATGATGCATCGGGCAATAAAACAGAAACTGAAACGGATATAAAAATTTCGGAGTTGCCTGTTGCCGTAACTGATTACATTACCAAAAATTATAAAGGAGAAAAAATTAAGGAAGCTGCCATTATTACAAAAGCAAATGGCGAAGTAAACTACGAAGCCGAAGTAAAAGGTATGGACCTTCTTTTTACTAAAGAAGGCAAATTTATCACCACCGCCAAAGATTAGAAATAAATGGAGCCAGCTAACCGTGCTGAATAATAACAGCACGGTTTTTATTTATTTTTACATGTCATTTTTCTACACGTTACGTGTTAACCAGGTTTAAAGCAAAACATTATTAATTCCACTTTTTTAATACTGCAAAACACGCCATTACCCAAGCAATACCCAGGCAAAAGCTTGCTATTACATCTGTTGCATAATGAACATTTAAAACTATTCTGCTAATGCCAATGGTTACGGAAACAATTTGCAGCAGCAGAATAAATATCCATTTCCATATTGAGTGCAACGATCCTTTCCAAATGATGTAACATACAATACTGCAAAAAATAAATGCAGAAAGAGCATGGCCACTGGGGAAACTGTAGCCCGAAATATCTTTTATCAATGGCAACAAGGGCCTTTGGCGATGAAATAATTGTTTTAATGCAAACAGCATTATAGTGCTGGTGGCAGCCATTATAAATATATTAATGGCATACGCATTCTTTTTGCGAATTAAAAAATGCCCGATCAAAATACCGTAGGCAGGTAAAAGAAAATAAAAGGAGCCTAAAAAAGTGAAACCACGCATAATTTCAACAATAGTGGCAGAGGAATGAATTGAAAGAAAGTGCATGATCTTTTTATCAAATGATACTTCGTTTTCATAAACCGCTTCATTTGCTATAAACGCAAACACAAAAAGAAAAACCAAGAACAAGCAAGCCACCAGAAGCGATTTTATGGTGAGGCGGTTTACTAAAAGCAGGATGTTCTTTTTCATGTTACTTAATAATTACAAAGGAGTAAGTTTAAACTGGTGATAAGTATTATTAAAACTATATTGTATAGCTATATTATTTGAATCGCATATTTCTTTTACAATCGCCAGTCCTAATCCATTGCCTGTCGCAGTATCAGATTTAGCAAAACGATGGAATAGTTTTGCCGCACCTATAGCAGGCATGGTACTGGTATTAATTATTTCAAAACTTCCATCCCTAATGGTTATTATTATTTCGCCCTGTTGTTTATTATATCGTATTGCATTGCTGAATAAATTTGAAACCAGCATGTCTGCCAGCAGCGGATGAATGAGCAGTTGCCAATCGGCTTTTACGGTTATCGAAAAAGCTATTTTCTTTTCATCCATCATCTCAACAAAAAAAGATTCATATTTTTCAACAACTGCTTTCATGCTCATTTTTTCTAAAGCAGTAAATTGGTTGTTTTCAATTTTGGTAATTAGCAGCAATGCCTGGTTAAGTTTGCTTAATCGTTGGGTGGCTTCAAAAGCAGATGAAATAGCAACCGTTTGTTGTTCTGTCAATTGGCTGTCCTGCAAAAGCAGTTCCAGCTTTGATTGTATGATGGCCAGCGGTGTTTGTATTTCATGGCTGGCATTTTGTGTAAAGGTTTTCATTGAAAGATAGTCAGCCTGCATTTTACCCGTCATCGCATTTAAGGAAGAATTCAATGCGTCAAATTCCCTGATAGCCACTTTATCAAAATGCACCTGTTGCAGTTGCTGCATGTTTAGCGAAGTGATTTTTTCCAGCGAGGTGTTAAAGGGTTTCCATAATTTTTTATTGATGTATAAATTAATCAGTAAAAACAGTAGCAACAATCCTCCAAAAACGTAACTCATTACTACAATCAATTTTTTAAAAACAGCCTTGTGCTCCAGAACAGAACGTTGAAACGAGAGTTTATAATGCTGGTTGTTCCGCACAATAAAAACGGTAAGGTTTCTGTAAGGGTCATTTTCTTTTTCAATGGGCTCATACACCAGGGTATCCGAATAAAAATTATTATTTGAGGTGATGCTCGTTTTTTCTATTTGCACATAAGGGTTATTTAATTCCAGAATATCTTTTGCTGCTGGTAAACTGTTTAAATGTTGTTCCCATAACTCTTTACTGTTTTGTAATTCTTCATCCACTTCATGCTGTAAAGCCCTTTCAATATTGTAATACAAAAGCCAGCCACTCAGCATTAATAGCGGCAGGCTAAACAGCAAATAATAAATAGTAGTTCTTGTAAACAGTTTCATTTTAAGGCTAAATAATTATTTCAATTGTCAGTAAATTTATATCCTGTACCATAAATTGTTTTTATGTAATCGGCAGCGCCCGATTCAATTAATTTTTTTCGCAGGTTTTTAATATGAGTATATAAAAAATCATACGATGCTGCCTGGTCATAATGATCGCCCCAAATATGCTGCGCCAGTGCACTCTTGGTAATTACCCTTCCCTTATTACTTATAAAATAAATTAGCAGGTCATATTCTTTTTGGGTTACTTCCAGGTAGCCGTCATTTACTTTTACAGATTTTGCCGCAGGATGAATTTCTATTTCATTAAACAATATTTTTTCTTCACCATCAAAATGCCTGCGCCTGATAATAGCCGCCACACGGGCATTCAATTCAGATAAATGAAAGGGCTTGGTTAAATAATCATCACTGCCCAGTTGCAATCCAATTATTTTATCATCCACTGCATCTCTTGCAGAAATAATAATGATACCCGCTTTCGACTTCATCCCTTTTAATTCTTTTACAATATCTAAACCACTACCCATTGGGATGCCAATATCAACCAGTATGCAGTCGTAGTCGTAAAAATCAATTTTATCCATCGCCTCATTAAAGTTGCCCGCTGTTTCACACAGGTATCCCTGCGTTTCCATATATTGTTGAATGGAATCTCTTAATGATACCTCATCTTCTATTATCAGTAACTTCATCATTAAAAATAAAAGATAATTCTGAGGTAATTCTGTTTATAAATTATTTGCAGTAAAAAAAGTTGTCCGGGCTAAGAAGCAATGTGGTACATTGTTGCGTCGATTTCTTGTACTGCATACTTTCAATAAATCTTCAGCCTTCTAAACCAGCTAAAATTAAGTTGATCAATACCCTGTAAATTCAATAGCAACAAGTCGTAAATTGCAGACACCGATATCTTCAGTTTTGCTACAGAATCAACCTTCACCTTCATTTTTAAAATACATAACATGAAACGCTCCCGATTAATACTTGCCATTTCCTTACTGCTAAATACCAGTTTAATTTTAACTGCACAGCAACCAGAAAGAATTCATTTGCTAAACACCTTCCACATTAGCAGCGCAGGTGGATGGGATTATATTGCTGTTCAGCCCAACTCTAATAAGTTATATGTATCCCATGGCGGGCAAGTAAATATTCTTGATAAAACAACCGGCGATTCTTTGGGTATTATTCCTAACACAACAGGTGTGCATGGCATTGCCTTTATTCCATCTTTAAATAAAGGGTATACCAGCAATGGAAGATTGAATAATGTAACAGTATTTGATTTGAAAACAAATGCCATACAATCTCAAATAGCAACCGGACAAAATCCTGATGCTATTTTTTATGATGATTTTTCAAAAAAAATAATCACCTGCAATGGCCGCAGCAATGATCTGTCAATTATAGATCCGGTATCAGAAAAAGTAGTGGCTACTATACCCGTTGGTGGCAAACCCGAAACTGCAGTAAGTAACAATGCAGGCAAAATATTTGTAAACGTTGAAGACAAGAATGAAATAGTGGTAGTGGATATTACCAAAAATATTGTTGAAAAGCATTGGTCGTTATTGCCTGGAGAAGCACCAACAGGATTGGCTTATGATGCAAATACCAAAAGGCTTTTTGCAGGTTGTGGTGATAATAAATTGCTGATAATTATAAATGCCGAAAAGGGATCGATTGTGGATAAATTACCAATAGGAGCAGGCTGCGATGGAGTGGGGTATGATGCGGAACAAAAATTAATTTATACCAGTAATGGCGAGGGTACAATGACGGTTATTAAAGAAGTATCAAAAGATAAATTTGTAATAGCTGCAACCATCCCAACAAAAAAATCCGCAAGAACTATTGCGGTGGATGAAACCACCCACAAAATATATTTACCTGCGGCAGATTTGGAAGCGCCACCAGCAGACGGAAGCAGGGCTAAAATGATTCCCGGAACTTTTCAGGTATTGGTATTTGGGCAATAAGCTGGATTGTAATATTTTAAAAAAAAGGTATGCCGCCAACATGGGGGCATACCTTTTTTAATAGTCATAAAATAACAATTGTTAATTGTTAGGTTTTAAAAATTATCTTTAAAACTGAACCAGAGATTTTGTACCCGTCATTTAGTGAAAAGCTTAACCTTAATAACGATTATCAATGAAAAAATTTGTTTACCTGATTGCAATATTTATTTTTCCATCAGTTGCCATCTCACAAAATGTTAAGTTAGCGGAGTTATCCTTATTTTATAAGCCTGCCGAAAACCCCATCTTAAAGGCAGATTCTACATTAGTATTTTACGATTCCCTGAAACAACAAAATATAAAATGGCAAAAGGCCGATGTGTTTAATCCTGCAGCCATTGTTAAGAATGGAAAAGTATATCTGTTTACCAGAAGTGAAGATAATCCTGCTGCAATATTGGGCGGAAGAACTTCTCGAATAGGCATAGCGGTAAGTGATGATGGAATTCATTTTAAAAATTTTCCTGCACCGGTATTGTATCCCGATGGCAGTAAATTTAAACAATATGATTATCCAGGAGGTTGCGAAGATCCTCGTGTGGTAGAAACAGCAGATGGTCAATATGTGATGGCTTATACAGCATGGAATTACGATGTACCCCGGTTATCCATTGCTGTTTCCAAAAACCTTTTTCACTGGCAGAAAAAAGGACCTGCTTTTGCCGTAGCATATAAAGGCAAGTTTTTAAACATGGCTTCCAAGTCGGCCTCGATGATTACAAAAATGAAAAATGGCAGGCCGGTGCTGGCTAAAATAAAAGGAAAGTATTGGATGTATTGGGGCGAACATTTTGTAAACCTTGCCTGGTCAACTAATCTCTCCGACTGGTATCCATTGCTGGATGAATCCGGTGATTTAAAAAAAGCAATGATCACCCGTCCCGGAAAATTTGACAGTGACCTTACCGAATGTGGCCCGCCTGCATTGATTACTGATAAAGGTATCCTGCTGATGTACAATGGTAAAAACGCCACTGATGAAAAAGCAGATCCATCACTTCCCAAAGGAACTTATTCTGTAGGCGAAGTTGTGTTCGATATAAATAACATGGAGAAAATTGTTTTTAGAACGGATACCTGTTTATTAAAACCATCATTGCCACATGAAGTAACCGGGCAGTATAAAGCAGGAACTACTTTCTCCGAAGGACTTGTTTATTTTAAAAAGAAATGGTACGTATATTATGGTACTGCAGATTCGTTTGTTGGTGTAGCGATTGCAAAATAAATAAAGATAAGGAGCAGCGATACAGCATATATTTTCTTAAAGGGTTATTATCATTATCTTCACAAAAAAGATCATTTTAGTGAGAAGATGTTTTAAAATTTTTTCCATAGCATTCCTTTCGTTGCTTACCAGCCATACCATAACCGCCCAGCTTTGCCAGGGTAGTTTAGGTGATCCGATAGTTAATATAACTTTTGGCACAGGAGCTAATCCCGGTAACAGTTTATCAGCCGCTACAACCAGTTATCAATATTTGTCAAATGATTGCCCCCGTGATGGGTTCTATACCGTAAGAAACAGTACCAATGCCTGTTTTGGCAATACCTGGCATACACTTAACAGCGACCATACCGGTGATGGAAATGGTTATTTTATGCTGGTGAATGCCTCTATTGAACCAAGCGCATTTTACCTGGATACTGTAAAAGGGCTCTGTGGAAATACTACCTATGAATTTGCAGCCTGGGTGGTGAATGTACTGCTGCAATCTTCCTGCAATGGCGCCGGCAACAAACCCAACCTTACTTTTAGCATTGAAAAAACCGATGGCACAAAATTACAAACGTACAATACCGGCGATATCCCATCGCAGCAAAACCCGGTATGGCAACAGTTTGGTTTTTTCTTTACCACGCCGTCGAGTGTATCAGATATTGTTTTAAGAATTTTTAACAATGCTCCAGGTGGCTGTGGTAACGACCTTGCGTTAGACGATATCACTTTCCGCTCCTGCGGCCCTAAATTAACACCAGCAATTTCCGGCCAGGCAACTACAACAGCAACCATGTGCGAAGGGATGGCTACATCTTTTACTTTCACCTGTAATGTTTCTCCCGGTTTTAATAACCCTATTTTTCAATGGCAGCAAAATATCAACAGTGGGGTATGGACAGATATCCCTGGTGAAACAACTACTTCAATGTCCCGGAATTTTCTGGCCAACGCTTCAACCGGTAGTTATAATTTTCGTTTATCCGCCTCTGAAATTGGCAATGCCAGTTCATTACAATGCAGGGTGGTTGCGCAACCCCTTACCATAAACGTTGTTGCTAACCCTGTGCCAAAGGCGACAAGTAATACGCCGGTGTGCGAAGGCACAACATTACAATTAACTGCCAGCGGCGGAACGCAGTATGTATGGACTGGTGTAAATAATTTTTCTGCTTCCGGCTCCCCCGCTTCAATCAATGCTGTTCAACAAACCGCGGCGGGTAAATATTATGTGCTGGTGACTGACGGTAACGGTTGTAGCAATACAGATTCTACCGTTGTAAATATTAATTCTGCGCCAGTGGCAACCACCACATTTTCTACTGTAACCATCTGTGCCGGTGATAATACCCAGTTGATGAGCAGCGGTGGTAATACTTATGCATGGCTACCTGCCACGGGATTGTCATCTGATGTTATTGCCAATCCTATTGCCTCACCCATTAGTACTACGCAATATCTGGTAACAGTTACCAACCAGTTTTCCTGTACAGATACTGCTTCGGTGGTGGTAACGGTTAATAATAAACCTACTGCTGATGCCGGGCCTGATAAAACAATCATCAAAGGCCGGCCCGTAATATTAAACGGCACTGCAACGGGAGAATCAGTCTTGTATTCCTGGTCTCCATCTTTTTATCTGGATAACCCCCAAATTATACAACCCCTTGCAACTCCTCCTGCTGATATTAATTATGCTTTAACGGTTGCATCTGTTAATGGATGCGGCATTGCAACTGATACCATGCATATTTTTGTGTACAATGATATTTATATTCCCACCGTATTTTCACCAAATGGGGATGGGCTTAATGAAACCTGGAAAATACCCGCACTGGCTGCTTTTCCAACCTTTGAATTATCGGTTTTTAACAGGTATGGACAATTGGTATTTGAAAATAAAAATACCAACCAGCCATGGGATGGCACTTACAAAGGACAACCGGCAGCAACAGGTGCTTATGTTTATGTAATTGACCTTAAACAATTTCCTGGAATACTAAAGGGTACGGTGATGATTGTACGGTAGCAAAGTACATTTATTAAATAAAAAAGGGTTGACAATTTCAAAATTGCCAACCCTTTTTTTATAAAAATATTCACTAAAAATTAAAAGCCAATTTGGTAAATAATCTTCTTCCATTAAAACCCATTTGAACTGAATCCCATGGTCCGCCAGATTCATTATCGCCAATAAACCATGTTTTAGCTTTTTGGTTTACACCCAAATCCGGGTGCAAATTAAATACATTGTCCGCACCTATAAACAAAGTAACCTTCTTGCTGAATTTGTACGATACAGAAATATCTGTACTTACTTTTCCGCTGTAATTAAATGTTTCCGGCACATAACCAGATCCATCATCAGCGGGTATCTGTGGATTAATGCCGGAATAATTTGGATTATCTCCCGCAGGTGATTCCCCATCTCCAAAACCAAGCAGTACTATTTTACCAAAAGACGTGAATTGAACTTTAAATCCTATTGGTCCTGTTGTGTAGTCAATACCAAAAGAAATTTTGCTGTTAGGTGCTGATGCCTTTAAGAAAGCTTCTTCACGGTCGCTGTAAAAAGTTTTACGGTTTAGTTGGGTTCCATTTAAAGCAGATGGTACATTAATTTTATCAAGTTTTATTTTTTGAAAATTTCCTGCCAATAAAAACCGCAGGGTATTTGTACCCCATTTTTTAGTGTAGTCCGCCACGATATCTAAACCATAGTTGGTTGTATTTACTGCATTAGCAAAAAATTGGGCAGTGCTTACTTCACTTGGAAACTGCGAGGTAAATGCAGGAGGTAATGTGGGATCATCTTTACTGAAAAGGCCAGACAATACTACACGATCTTTCATGGTAACCATATAACCATCTACAGTTATGGTAAATGCCCTGGCTGGTTTAAATGTAAAACCAAGGCTGGCGTTCACTGACTTTTCCTGTTTCAATTTAGGGATACCTGCCGCTTTTGCAATAGCGCTTGTATTGGGTGCTACCAATGACTGAACCAATGCACCACTACTGAAAGAAGTAAGTGTATTACTAAAATGTATTTGAGCCAGTGAAGGGGCACGAAAGCCTGTGCTTATGGAACCACGAATATTAAAGTTATCAGCCACTTTGTAACGTGTTGCCAGCTTACCGGTTAACACAGAACCAAAGTCAGAATAATTTTCAAAACGGACAGCTCCATCTATCAGCGATTTTTTTGTGACATTCAATTCTGCATCTGCATATACCCCCACATTTGTGCGGTGTGCATTCACTGCATCAGTATTGCTAAAGCCCGGGAATCCCTGAGAGCCAGAAGCTGGCGTTCTCATTGCATTTGTAGTGTCATCTGCTGTTGGATTAGCCGGGAGTAAATTTGGATACAATATGGGATCAGGGTGATAACCTTTGTAAGATCTGTCTTCACCCTGGAAAATTTTATATTTTTCGTACCTGAACTCTCCGCCAAATGCAAGGTTAAGGCCCTCAGCAACACTTTTAATTGATTTACTAAAATCAAGATTGGTGGTATTTTGTAAAAAGTTAAAGCCGCCATCGTCAAAATGGGTTTGCGATGCATCGCCTATTACAGAAGCATTAAAAGTTTTATTGCCATAATAATGGAAATTATTGTAGCCAGTATTATTACTCAAATCCCAGTTCCAGTCTTCACCGGCACTTCCCCTTAATCCCATCGCATAGGAAATGTCTTTGATGTGCGTTTGTATGTGGGGGTTGTAATAAATACTTCCGTCTTTTGTTGTACGCATAATAGAAGGCACCATTATCATACTGCCATTTGCATTAACCGGATAGCGATCAGGTTTGGCATCCCATGCTCTTGTGTAGGCAAAGGCATCCGATGATTTAGAATTATAACCACCAAATGAGTAAAAGGTAGTTTTTTTACTGACACTTGTGGGAATTTCCATGTTATACATAACTCCAACTGTAGAGATAGAACCATCACCAAATGCTCTTCTACCTGAATTGATATCAGGTAAAGCATCTTTATCAGTTGCATAATTTGTTGATACTGGTGCAGCCCTGTAAGTTTTACCCTGCGTGCGGTAATCAACAGAGTAGTTAATAAAGCCATCATTTTTTCCAATAGCCACACCATGATTTAAAGATGCAGAAAACGTATTACCATCAACAGCATTACCTGAGTAGTAATCATTATTAGCATTGAATTTACGGGAGTTATTTTTGGTATCATAATAACCACTCCATCCTGCATTTACAGATAAGTGATTAATATCTTTCTTTAAAACAATATTGATAACACCTGCAATGGCATCTGAACCATACTGTGCCGAAGCGCCGTCACGAAGAATTTCAATCCTGTCAACCTCAGCTTGAGGAAAACCATTCAAGTCTACACCTGAGCCAGCACGGCCACGGGTTCCAAATAATCCAACAAAAGCTGTTGGGTGCCTTCTCTTTCCATTTACCAGTACCAACGTATGATCAGCACCAAGTCCACGAAGTGTTCCTATATCTATATGATCAGCTCCATCTGCGCCACTTTGTTTATTGTAGTTAAACGAAGGAGCAGCCACGTTCAAAATAGAAGTAAGGTCCATTTTAGCAGTAGGCAAACCCACCTGGTTTATTTTGATAACATCAACCGGAACGGCAGTTTCTGTTTTGGCCCTTGGGGCACCACGGGTACCTAATATTACCACATCACCCAATTCAACAGAAGCAGCTTCCATTACCACTGAAACATCTGTTTGACTATTAAGGGTTACTGTTTCAATTTTATAACCAATGCTACTTATTTCCAAAACATCATTTACATTGGCTTGTAGTTTTACAATTCCATCACCATTGGCAGTAATGCCTTTTTTAGTGTTTTTTATTTTAACAGATGCATTAGATAAAGGGCTGCCGGTTTTTGCATCGGATACTTTTATGGTAAATACTTGCTGCGCAAACAATAGAAAAGAACTAAATAGAATTGCTATTAACAAGGACAATTTTTTCATAATTTATTATTTTGGTTACTCTAAGTTCTTAATAAAATAGCAAAAGGATAAATTAATTTGAGGGGGATATAAAAAAACAGGATTACCTGGTGTTTGCTGAATAATGCAGATGTATTTTATTGATGTTAAATTGTAGGTATCAGTGTTATGTATATTTTATAGGGATATCCTTTAATTGGAATTTTTATGCCTGTTTTATTTTAATATCATCAACAGGCATCTTTTTACTTATGTCACTATACAGGCATTTTTTTAGGCTACATATTTTTATAAGCCTGAACATTTTAAACACTTATTTTTGAGTATAGAAAAAATAATGCAGATAATTAACAGCACGGCAAGCGACATTGAAACAATATTTAAATTTTATGATGCCGCCATTGTTTTTCAAAAAACAAAATTTTATAAGCACTGGCAGGGTTTTGACCGCTCTTTAATTGAACAGGAAATAAAGGAGAGCAGGCAATATAAAATTGTAGTGGATGGGGTTGTAGTTTGCATTTTTGTAGTAACTTTTAACGATGCAATTATTTGGGGCGAAAGGGATACGGCACCTTCTGTTTATATTCACAGGATAGTTACTGCCCCGGCATTCAGGGGCAATAATTATGTAAAAAATATTATTGATTGGGCAGTTGACTATGGCCGCAAAAACGGGAAACTATTTGTGCGGATGGATACCTGGGGAGATAACCAAAAACTGATTGACTACTACACCAATTGTGGTTTTACGTTTTTGGGTGTAACGGAAAAAATGAATGATATGAACCTGCCAAAGCACTACGATTGCGTTAGCTTAAGTTTATTTGAAATAGCCATAAAAGGCACAACGCTATAAAATCTTTTGTGCCTTAAAGTAGAAATGTATCAAAAATATTTAGCCTCTTATATCCTGCCTCTACCATTTGGTATCTTATCTGGTTTTTATTTTTAGGTATACAAATAGTTGATTTCAGTTGCTTATTTTTCTTCAATTTTAATAAGAGATTATTAATAAAATAGTTGTATTTATTTAAAAATAAAACATAAAATAAGCTTCAATGCATGCTGTTTTGTATTCTCTGTAATGCTTTGCTATAAAAACTTTCAATAATTTTTTATACAAAAGATATTAGTTGAGGTAATAATTAATACCTGCCAAATGTGGGTAAAAAACAATAGATTTGGCAGGTAATAATTTATTTTAACATGAATATGATTGGAAGATATGCCGAAAAGAAAATATTGCAGGAAGCTCTTCAGTCTCCTGCTGCAGAACTGATTGCTGTATATGGAAGGCGCAGGGTTGGCAAAACTTTTTTAATAAGGGCTACCTGCGAAAAGCAATTGTGTTTTGTATTGTCGGGCTTGCATGATGCCAGCACAAATTCTCAGTTAATGAACTTTGCCACAACATTAAAAGCTGTTTCTAAATCGAAGAAAAAAAGTGCACCCCCGCTAAATTGGTACGAAGCTTTTGATCAGCTTAAAGATTATTTGACCCGGATAAGATCCAATGAAAAAAAAGTAATTTTTTTTGATGAGTTACCCTGGCTTGATACACATAAATCTGGTTTTTTATCAGCCCTTGATAATTTTTGGAATAGCTGGGCAAGCCTACAGAAGGATATGGTTGTAGTAATTTGCGGATCAGCAGCAAGTTGGATGATCAGAAAAATCCTGAACAGTAAAGGAGGGCTTCATAACAGGGTAACCAAACGTATAAGACTGCTGCCATTTTCATTGGCAGAAACAAAGGAATATTTTGTTTATAAAAATAACCCACTGCAGGATCATGCTATTTGCCAGCTCTACATGATAGTAGGCGGCATACCGTTTTACTTAAATGAAATAAAAAGAGGGGAGAGTGTGATCCAGTCAGTTAACAGGCTATGTTTTACTAAAGACGGCCTCCTGTTCAGCGAATTTGAAAATTTATACAGTGCACTATTTAGCAATAGTGATAAGCATGTGAAAATAATAAAGGCACTGGCTGCTACCAATCGTGGGATGAACCGGAATGAAATTATACGGAAAAGCCGGTTGATAAGCGGTGGTGGTTTCAGCGAATCATTAACTGAATTAATTGAATCAGGTTTTGTAACAGAGTCCGCTGCGCCAGATACAAAATCAAAGAATAGTTTGTACCGGCTTAGTGATGAATACTCCTTGTTTTACCTTAAGTTTATTGAACCCAATAAAACACTTACGGCAATAGCATGGCAATCATTTACAACCACGCCAGCCTATACAAGTTGGTGTGGCTATGCTTTTGAAAATATCTGTTTTAAGCACATTGATAAAATCAAAGCTGCTTTAGGAATTACTGGTGTTGCTGCCAAAATATATTCATGGCAAAATAAACAGGCGCAAATAGATATGATCATTGACAGGGCAGATGGTTGCATCAATATTTGCGAAATGAAATTTTATAACAGTGCTTTTGCAATTACCCCTTCCTATGCAAGAAACCTGGAGAGAAAAGTGCTGGAGTTTAAAAGTATTTACCAGATAAGAAAAACTTATTTCATAACTTTTATTACTACCTACGGTCTTAAGGATAACATGTATAAAACCAGCATGGCAGAGCATTCCCTCACAATGGATAACTTTTTTTAAAGTAGAAAATTAGAGATACCCTTAAAATTATTAGCTGCCAAATGTGCCTTTAAAACACCTCTTTTGGCAGGTAATAATTATTCTTATCTCTTAATGTATGTTATTATATTCTTCCAGCGCTTTTTCCAAACAATCCATAGCAGCATTGATGGCTGTTGTATTTAAAACATAAGCAAGCCTCACTTCCTGCTTTCCTAATCCCGGCGTGCCATAAAAACCACTTGCCGGAGCCAGCATTAAGGTTTGCCCATTGTAGTCAAATGATTCCAATAACCACTGGCAAAATGTATCCGCATCGCCAACCGGTAATTGGGCAATGGCATAAAAAGCACCACCTGGGTTGGGGCAAAACACACCGGGCATGGCATTCAATCTTTTTATAATCGTGTTCCTGCGGTTTTTATATTCGGCTTTGATAGCATCAAAATAATCAAGCGGCAGATCAACTGCAGCTTCTCCCAAAATTTGTGCAAAGGTCGGCGGGCTTAATCTTGCCTGGGCAAACTTCATCACAGCATTTAGCAACGAAGTATTTTTTGTAACCAATGCACCAATCCTTCCACCGCAGGCACTATATCTTTTACTGATGGTGTCCATCATAACAACATTATCATCAGCACCGCTTAAATGCATTGCACTGGTGTGTGTTCCTTCATAACAAAACTCCCGGTAAGCCTCATCCGAAAATAGAAAAAGATTATGTTTTACTACGATCTGTTTCAACTGTTCCATCTCTTCTTTACTGTATAAATAACCGGTAGGGTTATTGGGGTTGCAGATGATGATGGCCTTTGTTTTATGTGTAATAGCTTTTTCGAAATCTTCTATTGGCGGCAGTGAAAAGCCTGTTTTAATAGATGAGGTGATGGGCTTTACAATTACCCCAGCCTCTGTAGCAAAGCCATTATAATTGGCATAAAAAGGTTCAGGAATAATTACTTCATCACCTGCGTCCATACAAGCCATCATGCCAAATAAAATGGCTTCACTGCCACCGGTAGTGATAATGATTTGGTTAGCGGTTACATTAATACCTACCCGTGCATAATATTCCGACATTTTTTTACGGTAGCTTTCATTACCGGCACTGTGACTGTACTCCAGTATTTTAAAATCGCTATTGCGTACCGCTGCTAAAATTTGTGGTGGAGTTTCAATATCGGGTTGTCCAATATTAAGGTGATACACTTTGGTGCCTCTTTTTTTTGCAGCTTCTGCATAAGGCACTAATTTTCTAATTGGAGAAGCTGGCATTTGCCGGCCACGGTTGCTGATGGTTAACATGGTGCAAAGATAAAGGTGATAGTTGGATAGTTTTGTATTGAGCTGTCAGGATAGCCGGGTATCAAAACTCACCATTTATAGCCTCTTAAAAAATCTGTAATACCCATTTTCTTTTTGCCTTCCAGTTGTAATTCTTTTATAGAGATAAAGCCATCGCTACAGGAAAAATGCAAGAATGTTTTTTTATCCGTTTCAAATTTTCCGGCTGCAACTACAGGTTCTCTATAAACTTTTTCAACTTTATAAACTTTCAATTTTTTATTAGATAGAAAAGTAAATGCTGCAGGGTATGGCGATAGCCCCCGAATTAAATTGTATACTTCCTCAACAGGTTTATCCCAGTTGATAGTACAGGTTTCTGTAAATATTTTTGGAGCATGTTTTAAAAAATGATCTTCTATTTTTGACCATTCACCATTCACCATTGCCCCCTGATCCTGTTCTTTTATATTTCCGCTGGCAAGCTCCTTCAAAGTTTGTAATAATACCTCAGCACCAATTTCTTTCATCCGGTCATGCACTTCTCCGGCGTTTTCCTCATCGCCAATGGCAAAACTTTGTTGCATTAAAATATTACCCGTATCTATTTCTTGCTGTAGTTTAAAAGTAGTGACGCCTGTTGTTTTTTCACCATTAATGATAGCCCAGTTAATGGGTGCAGCACCCCGGTATTGTGGTAACAAAGAGCCATGTAAATTGATGGTGCCCATCGGCGGCATATTCCAAACCAGTTCCGGCAACATTCTGAATGCCACAACTATTTGCACATCTGCATTCAATGCTTTTAGCTGCTGTAAAAAATCAGGGTTCTTTAATTTTTCCGGTTGCAAAATATTCAATCCTTTTTCCAGGGCATATATTTTTACAGCACTTTGCTGCAATTCCATGCCACGGCCACCGGGTTTATCCGGTGCGGTTACCACACCAACGATATTACAACTATCCTGTACCAGTTTGTTTAAAGATGCAACTGCAAATTCGGGAGTGCCCATAAAAACAATCCGTAAATCCCCTGTTTTTTTAACAGGAAAGAAGACAGTATTTTCTGTATTGAAGGCGGTAAGTTTTTTTTCAATCATTATGAATAATTCAATTGTTTGCAACCTGTCCGGATATACGGAACAAGAGATTTATTTTGTTAAGTAAAGGATATTTTATTTATAGTAGCCTATCAAAAATCTTTATACAATAAATACTTCTTTCTTATCTCTTTAAAATTGTTCAATGCAGGTTCCCAGCTCTTTCTTATTTCAGCTTCTTTTTTGCCTTGTTTTACCTGTTGCATCAACACATCATTACCTGCCAGTCTATTGATGAAATTATTTTTTAAAAAGAAACTGTCTTTGCCGGGGAATAGTTTATAGGCATCCAGCAAATATTTTAACTGTATCTTTTTGTTCAGGTCTTTTAATATTTTTTCAGTAGTGCCACTCAAATTCCAGCCATAACATTCCTGGTAATAACACTTGCTGCTTTTAGCACCCTCATTGGGTTTTGGCGTAAAGGCATACATAGTATTTGGCAAAGAAGGGTGGCCAAAAACCTGGAAAGGTTTATCTGTTCCACGGCCTTCACTCAACACTGTACCTTCAAAAAAACAGGTGGAAGGATAGAGATAGATTGCCTGAATGTCCCTGATATTAGGTGATGGAGCAACAGGTAAAACATATTTGCTGTTATGATCGTAGTTGCCGCATTTAATTACCAGCACATGAAAAGGGGTATCAGTTGTCGGGTGGGTTTTAATATTGTAACTGTTTATTTTATTGGCCTCCGGTGTTAGCCATTTTTCTCCTGCTAACAGTAGTGCATATTCGCCAATGGTAAGGCCATACACTACGGGTATGGGCTGCATGCCGATGAAGCTTTTAAACTTTGGTTCCAGCACCGGCCCGTCTACATAAAATCCATTGGGGTTTGGCCTGTCTAATATCAATAATGGCGTGTGGTTTTCAAGGGCTGCCTCCAGGTAATATTGCAGCGATGAGATATAGGTATAAAACCGGACGCCAATATCCTGGATATCGAACACCAAAACATCCACTCCTTTTAAGTCTTCCTTGGTAGGTTTTTTATGGTCGCCATACAAACTTATAATGGGAATGCCCGTTTTTTTATCGACGGCATTATTGAGCTCTTCACCGGCACTTGCAGTACCACGGAAACCATGTTCGGGGCCAAATATCTTCACCACTTTAATACCTTTTTTTATCAGTGTATCAACCAGGTGTGTACTTTTTACCATACTGGTTTGGTTGGCAAAAATGGCTACAGACTTACCTTTTAGCAGGGGCAGGTACACCTCCATGCGTTCAGCACCCGGAATAATGGGGGAACTTTTTAATGGTTTATTCGTTGATTGTGCATTGGTATACTTGTACAGGGGTAAAGCAAGTATAAAAAAAAAGAGTTTACAATAATTCATGTTTCAAAGGTCTATAAAGTTTTTTAATTGGGAGGTGTAGATTTTAATTAATAAATTGCCAAAAAACGGGCATTCCTGCTTTTTAGGGTAGCTGTCTCATCGTTCAGCATAACTGAAAAAGTACAAGAGTGTGACGCCAATGAAGCCAGATAGTAGTACACTGTTTGGTCAAAAAAAATAATAGTAAATCTTAAAAAAATTAAAATGGTACAAGTAAAAGAAGGCGATGTAGTAAGAGTACATTATACAGGAAAATTAGTTAATGGAGAACAATTTGATTCTTCGGTGGGTAAGGAACCATTGGAGTTTACAGTAGGCGCTGGACAAATGATAAAAGGCTTTGACGCTGCCATGCCCGGCATGACGATCGGGGAAAAAAAAACCATCAACATTTCGCCCGAACATGGGTATGGAGAAAAAAGCGATGACGCAATTATTGAGTTTCCAAAAGAAAACATTCCGGCAGATATGAAACTGGAGCCGGGCATGCCTTTAACCCTCAGCGATCCGGAAGGCCAGCCGGTGCCGGTGATTGTGGTAGATGTGAAAGATGATGTAATTATTTTAGACGCCAATCATTTTTTAGCAGGGCAAGAATTGGTGTTTGATATTGAGTTGGTGGAAATAGTGTAGCGATATTTCAAAATGTATTTAAAGCAGTTTGTATGGTACAAACTGCTTTTTTATATGCGGTTATTTTTTTAATTTGTTAATCGCCGTCAGGGTTAGCAACCGCTGACGGGGTTTGGTACTTCCTCAAACAGCAGCGTTTTCGCAAAACCCCGACGGCGGCTATAAGCCCTGTCGGCGGTTAAAGAAGAACTACCAAATAAATATTTAATTTGCAGTTACTATTTCAATATTTACAAACTAACCGATGATATACATCAGCCCGGATAACATGACCGAGCGCTTTGTGCGCTATGTGCAAATTGATACGCAAAGCGACCCAACGAGTACGGCGCATCCAAGTTCTGAAAAGCAAAAAGACCTTAGTAAATTATTACACCGTGAATTGTTAGGCATGGGGATAACAAATGCAACAACGGATGAATACGGTTACGTGTATGCGACAATACCCGGCAACAGTGATAAAAAAAATATTCCTGCCATTTGTTTTTGTGCACATGTAGATACAGCGCCGGATTGTAGCGGAACCAATGTTAAACCCATTCATCACCGTTATTATGATGGGGTAGATATTGTTTTGCCCGATGATGCAACGCAGGTGCTGACGATGCGTACATCACCTTATTTAAAAGAACATATCAACCATGGAATAATTACAGCGAGTGGATTAACACTACTGGGTGCAGATGATAAAAGTGGTGTGGCAGCCATTATGGAAGCTGCTTTGTATTTTATGCAATATCCTTTTATAAAACACGGGGATATAAAAATTTTATTTACATCCGATGAAGAAGTTGGACAGGGTACTGCCAAAGTAGATATGCAAAAGCTGGGTGCCCAGTTTGGCTATACCTTAGATGGAGGAGAAGCAGGCAGCCTGGAAGATGAAACCTTTAGTGCTGATGCGGCTGCCATTATCATTAGCGGTGTAATTGTACATCCCGGTTATGCTAAAGATAAATTAGTGAATGCACTAAAAATTGCCGGTGCGGTATTAGATGCTTTACCAAAAAATGAATGGAGCCCGGAAACAACTTCAGGCCGGGAAGGTTTTGTGCATCCGGTTGCTGTAAATGGCATTGCAGAAAAAGCCACGATACAATTTATTGTGAGGGATTTTACTGTAGCAGGTTTACAGCAACATCATGACCGGTTGAAAAAAATTTCAACAAAAGTAGTGGCTTCATTTACTGGTGCAGCAATGGAATACACTGTTACGGAGCAATACCGAAATATGAAAGAAGTGCTGGATCAGCATCCACAGGTAGTTGCGTATGCTGAGGAAGCTATCCAGCGTGCAGGCTTAACGGTAAAGAAGGAAAGCATAAGAGGCGGTACAGATGGCAGCCGTTTTAGTTATATCGGCATGCCTTGTCCGAATATATTTACCGGCATGCAAAACATACACAGCAAATTGGAGTGGATAGGAACAAAAGACATGGCGAAGGCTGCTGAAACGATTGTGCATTTAGGTATGATCTGGGAGGAGAAGGGTTAGGGAAGATTGAAGAATACGATTCTTATTTTTGAAATGGTTAAAAACTTGCAAGCCTGTTTTAAAGATTTTATGCAGTACATTTAAAACATCCCTATCTTCATTTTTAAATTTTATAATAATGGAAATATTAAAAGATTACTGGTGGTTAATTCCCATTTTCCTGTTGGTGGCAGGAGGGTTGTTTACCATTAACCAGGGAACCATTGGCGTGGTTACCCGTTTGGGAAAATACCATAGCATTAAAAGGCCGGGGCTAAATTTTAAAGTGCCTTTTTTAGATCAGTTGTATAAAAGGGTCAGCATTCAAAACCGTTCGGTAGAGCTGGAGTTTCAGGCCGTAACAGTTGATCAGGCGAATGTGTATTTTAAATCTATGTTGTTGTATTCGGTATTGAATATTGATGAAGATACCATCAAGAATGTGGCCTTTAAATTCATCAGCGAAAAGGATTTGATGCAAGCTTTGATACGGACTGTAGAAGGTAGTATCCGTGCATTTGTATCAACCAAAAAACAGGCAGAAGTTTTAAATGTGCGCCGGGATATTGTAGAGAATGTAAAAGAACAGGTAGACGTGCAGTTAGAAAGCTGGGGCTATCATTTGCAGGATCTGCAAATAAACGACATCACATTTGACGAGGCCATCATTACCAGCATGAGCAAGGTAGTGGCGAGTAATAATTTAAAAGCCGCCGCTGAAAATGAAGGCCAGGCTTTACTGATCACCAAAACAAAAGCGGCAGAAGCAGAAGGTAATGCTATTAAAATTGCTGCCGAAGCAGAAAGACAAGCAGCACAGTTGCGTGGGCAAGGTGTGGCATTGTTTCGGGAAGAAGTAGCCAAAGGCATGAGCCAGGCTGCTGAACAAATGAAGCAGGCCAATCTTGATACGAATGTAATTTTATTTAGCATGTGGACAGAAGCCATCAAAAATTTTGCAGAGTATGGAAAAGGCAATGTTATCTTTTTAGATGGCAGCAGTGAAGGCATGGAAAAAACCATGCGCCAAATAATGGCCATGCAACAAATGGATGGCAAAAAATGATCTTCATAAAATAATATATTTTAAGCAGGAGCCGGATTTATCCGGCTCTTGTTGTAAATTTTACTTTAACATTTTTTTGTACAGCAATTGCTGTTTGTTTGCGTTTACAAATACTTATTACATGTATTGGCATAATTATCGTAAAATAAAAAACAGAAACAATTACATTTGCCTTAAATCAGTTAAACATGTTTGATATTTTATTACAGATAGACACAACCAAAGCGGCCACAGAATTGTTATCTCAAAAATCGGAAAATGTTTGGGGCGTGCTGGCCAAAGGGGGCATGCTGATGATCCCTTTATTATCCCTGCTGGTAGTGGCTATTTTCTTTTTTATTGAAAGGTGGATCACCATCAGCAAGGCTGCTAAAATTGAAGATAATTTTATGAGCATCATCCGTGATAATATTATTTCGGGCAATGTGACTGCGGCAAGAAACCTGGCAAAAAATACCAGTAACCCGGTGGCAAAAGTTATAGACAAAGGGATACAGCGTATTGGTAAACCCATTGATGCCATTGAAAAAAGTATGGATAATGTAGGTGTTCTGGAAATGTATAAACTGGAGAAAAATTTATCGATCATTTCTATCATTGCACGTATTGCACCACTGTTTGGTTTTTTGGGAACCATCATTGGTATGCTGGCACTTTTTAAAGGCATAGCTGCCACGTCAGAATATACACCCAACACAATAGCTGATGGTATCTATATAAAAATGATTACTTCGGCAACAGGTTTAATTATTGGTATATTGGCTTACCTGGGGCATAGTTTTTTGCAGGCACAAATTGCGAGGATAGAAAATAAAATAGATGCGGCAAGCGCTGAGTTTGTAGATATTTTACAGGAACCAACGCGATAGGGATCTCAATGGTGATTGGGAAATGGTGAAAACTTTGAAGTTTGCTATTAAGGATCTGCCGTTGCCAATTCGCTTTAGACAATTCACAACTGACCATTCACCATTCACAATAAAAGTATGAGCTTAAGAAAAAAATTTAAACCAGAAGCCTCAGAAGTAGATACAGGCCCACTGAATGATATCCTGTTTATTTTGATGTTCTTCTTTTTAATTATTTCCACACTGGCCAATCCCAATGTAATTAAGTTGAGCAACCCCAAAGCAAAAAGTGATACAAAGGCGAAGCAAAGCGTTATTGTAAGCATTGATAAGAACCGCATTGTACATGTGGGTCAGCAAAAAATAATATTTGATTCGCTGGAATCATCTTTAAAAACACATATCCATGTGGGCGATAGTATAAAACCAGCGGTAGTGATCAACGCAGATTCGCTGGTTGCCTGGAAGGATATTGTGAAGATAATGAGTGTGGCTAAAAAATTAGGGGCAACTACTTCGGCTTCGGTGAGTAATCAATAATAACCCCTATTCCTAAAGGGGAATTTGAACCATCTAAATTAAAAAAACATAGATACCTTCACGGCTTCACGGCTAATCTCATCAACATCTATTTTTTTGCCGCTTAGTCGTTTAGTCGTTTATAACTTATAGCAACCATTCAACGCCTTAAGGTTTTAATGGCTAAGCTCAGCAATTACCATTCTTTCTTTCCCGAAAATATCTTTTTTAATATTCACCTCTTTATAGAGTTGTGAGAATAGGGCGGCCGTTTCCTTGGCAAAATCTTCATGCGTTTCCATAAAAATTTTTCCATTTGTATTAAGATGATTTTTGCCGAAAGTTGCTATCTTTTCATAAAATAATAAGGGCGAATTATCCGGTACAAATAGCGCCTGGTGGGGTTCAAAGGCGGTTACATTAGTATCCATTTTTTCTTTTTCATTAACAGGTATATAAGGTGGGTTGCTGATGATGATATCAAACATGGATATTGCATCCCATTGCATCTTATCCAAAAAATCAACTTGTAAAAACTGGATGTCAGTATGTTGATTGTTGGCATTCTCTTTGGCCACCAGTAAAGCCCGTCTACTAACGTCAATAGCGGTAACATTTGCCCCGGGTATATTTTTCTTTACAGCTATTGCGATGCAGCCGCTTCCTGTGCCGATATCCAATATTTTTAGTGCGGTATTTTGAATGTTTAAAGCTTCAATCAATACCAGTTGTACCAGCTCTTCCGTTTCTGGTCTTGGTATTAAGACATGTTCATTCACTTTTAGTTTCATGTTGTAAAACCAGGCTTCGCCTAAAACATATTGTACAGGTTTGTGCTCAAGTAAAGC
>JANYFT010000181.1 GCA_025359625.1 Ferruginibacter sp. | reverse complement strand
ATGGCTTGTCTGCGCTGTTGTTTCCAATCTTTCAAAGAACTTTTGTTTCTACTTTTTTTCCCCCTCTTTTTCAAGCGGGATGCAAAAGTAAAACACTATTTTTTATTTGCCTAATTTAATTTGCTTCTTTTCACAAAAATTAGGTGATTTTTATTTTTAAGAACTGCCGCTTTTTTATTTGGGAGGGCGAAGGTAAGGGCGATCACTATAGCTTCCAAATTTTATTAAAACTAATTGCCCTTTTGTGTAAACTACTTTCATGAAAATTACAAGAACATATTTGAAGAAATATCTTTCTTTTTAAAGAAAAAGCCAAGCCATGGAAAATTAAATTGCCCTGAAAGCTTTATAGTTAAAGGCTTTCAGGGCAATTAGTACATTTATTTATTTAAATTTTCTTCTCTTAGAGTCTCTATCTGCAACACTTTTTTAAAACAATAAATCTTTTATCTTTTTAAAATAACTTCCTAAACGCTGAACATCCACTGATGATTATCCGGTGCTTCACCATATTTAATCGCATCCATACGTTGTTTTATTTGGGGAGCAATGGTCCATTTCTCTACATCAAATGTCATTACAAAATCTTTGTACTTTAATTCTTTAATCAGCGAAATAGTTGCCGCGGTCCCTGTTCCAAAGATTTCGTTCAAATTACCTGTTTTATAAGCATCCATTATTTCTTCAATGCTTAATTTTCTTTCTTCCACTTTATATCCCATTTCTCTCAAAATTGCAATTGTACTATCTCTTGTAACCCCGGCCAGAATAGTTCCATCTTCCAAACCTGGTGTAATTACTTTATTTCCAATAATAAAAAAAGCATTCATTGTACCGCATTCCTGTACATATTTATGTTCAAAAGCGTCCATCCATAAAACCTGATCGTATCCCTGCTTTTGGGCTTCTGCAGAGGCATGTAAAGCGCCCCCATAATTACCTGCTGCTTTGGCATATCCATAACCTCCCTGAACTGCACGTACATATTTTTCTTCAACATAAATGCGCATAGGAGCTGTGTAATAAGGTCCGGTAGGACTGAGTATAATCAGAAATTTATATTTATCACTTGGCCTTACTCCAATTGCTTCATCGCTACTAAACATAAATGGCCTTATATATAAAGAATGGTTTGGTTTTGCTGGTATCCAACTATTATCAATTTCAATAAGCTTGCGTAATCCTTCAACAAATATTTCTTCCGGCACGGTTGGCATTTCCATTCTTTCAGCAGAAAGGTTAAACCTTTTAAGATTATCATAAGGCCTGAAAATGTATGCCTTACCATTGGCATCTTTATAAGCTTTGATTCCTTCAAAAATAGCCTGGCCATAATGTAAAGCCGCTAATGACGGGGCAAGTGATAAGGGTTGATATGGTTTAATAAAAGGCGTCTTCCACTCCCCATTTTCATAATCAACTTCCAACATGTGATCGGAAAAATATTTGCCAAATGGCACGTTATCTAAACTAATACCTTCCAGTTTACTTTGTTTTACTTTAATGATATTAAAATCGGCTGCGGCTATCATAATCCTTAATTTTACAACAAAGAAACAAAAAAAATTACAGAGTAAAGTTCAATGAGTTTAGATAATATAGAATTAACGGCATTTTTAATACAGGAATTATATAAAAATAGTTTGATTGAATTTGATGCCAAAGAACAGATAGAGAAAAACTTACCTGTTTCTTCATTTAATATATTGGGGAATAATCGCAGAAGAGTAATTATTATTGTTGAAAATAATGAAACTTTATATTTACCTGATAACCAGCTAAATTTTTTATTGGGCATATTATCTGCCTGTAAATTAACAATGGAAGATGTAGCTATTATGAATATAACAAAAAACAAAGCCGTTACTTATAAAGCGATTGATCTTGAATTAAAAGCAGAAAAAATTATTTTATTTGGGGTATCGCCGGCCCAGATTGAATTGCCTTTGGAATTTCCTCTTTATCAAATTCAGCAATACAATAAGCAAACCTATATTACTGCTGCGATGTTACCCGATATTCAGGATGATAAAGCCGAGAAGACAAAACTTTGGAATTGTTTGAAACAAATTTTTTCTACCTAATCTATGAACAAGCTAATTTTTGCTACTAACAATCAACACAAGGTTGACGAAATCCGAATTGTACTTGGGAATATTTTTGATATTATTACGCTTCGTGAAGCTGGTATTGATATTGACATACCTGAGCCTCATGATAGTTTAGAAGCTAATGCAAAGGAGAAATCTTTTACCATTTTTACATTAACAAATCAAAACTGTTTTAGTGAAGACACAGGGCTTGAAGTAGATGCTTTGCATGGTGAACCAGGCGTAAAAAGTGCACGGTATGCAGGCGAAGACAGATCATTTGAAGCCAATATTGACAAACTGCTGGACAATATGAAAACTTTCGATAACAGAACTGCTCGTTTTAGAACTGTTATATCATTGATATTAAATGGAGAAGAAAAGCAGTTTGAAGGAATTTGTGAGGGACTAATTTTAAAAGAAAAAAGGGGCATTTATGGTTTTGGTTATGATTCGGTTTTTTTACCTGATGGAAGTAATAAGGCTTTTGCTGAAATGAATATGGAAGAAAAAAATTCTTTAAGTCATCGAAAAAAGGCTATGATAAAACTAATTGATTTTTTACAAACTTTACAATAATCCCATCGATAACAGGTATGGTTTATTATGATTAGAACAAAGTTATGTCAATACCTGAAAAACTTAAAATCATATTAACTGAAGGGTAACATCAATCAAGGTTCCATATTTTCCAACTTGCCTCTGCCTGTATTAAAAGCATTTCGTAACCATTTTGTATTATGGCACCTTTATCTTCTCCTTGTTGCAGAAATAAAGTTTTTGAAGGCTTATATATAAGGTCGTATAAATAATGAGTAGAATTAATAAATTGATACGGAATAGCAGGACTTGCATTTTCGTTTGGCGACATGCCAACCGGAGAACAATTAATGATAATAAGGTATTTCTCCATTATCATTTTATCAATCATAGTATAGTTAATGTAACCATCTTTTAAATTGGCTGTTCGGGTAACTACTAAAAATTCAATCCCTAATTTCCTTAATACAAATTGCACGGCTTTAGATGCGCCCCCTGTTCCTAATACCAAAGCTTTGGTGTGAAGAGGTAGTAATAATTTACAAAAAGATTGCTCAAACCCAATAATATCTGTATTAAATGCTATTAACCTATTCCCTTTAATTTTTATACAATTAGTAGCACCAATATGCTTTACTTCTTCAGATAATTCTGTAACAAAATTTAATACCTGCTCTTTGTAGGGAATGGTAACGCTTAATCCTTTTAAATCAGAATTTTCTTTTATTACTGTTGAAAACTGTTCAATTGATGCAATAGGAAAAGCTTCAAAATAACAATCATTTAAACCTTCACTTTCAAATTTTTTTGCAAAATATTGTTTTGAAAAAGAATGCCCTAGTGGGTACCCGATCAGGCCGTATAAATTCATTATTGCATTATTTATTAAGATACAATTCAAAAGTATCACCTCGTAAGCCAATACGCATGGCTTCTAACGGGATAACCTCTGTGGGTGCTATATTGCCAAGGTTAACGTTACAACCTATTAATTCCAGAAAGTATAATTGTTGTCCTTTTTGTGGCGCTTCCCATAATATTTTCCCTTCGGGTATTTGCGTTAATATTTCCTGCACCAAACCTTCTCTAACCTCACCGCTTCCACGATAAATACCTACATTACCAGATTCCCGTGCTTCAGCAATAACATAAGTTGATCCAGCTTCAAGTTCCGCCCGCATTAATTCTATCCATTTATACGGAGGAATAATATGAGCTGCATCCTTGCTGCCAACTTCGCTAAGCACTATAAAATTTTTAGCCAGTTTTTCAATGTAACCACATTTTTCTGCATGCGGTATGTTTACCGATCCATCACTTACCTCAATATATTTGATTTCGTATTCGTTGCAAACATTTATAAAATCATCAAGCTGATTGCGAATCAAAAAAGCTTCAAACAAAGTGCCACCAAAATAAACCGGAATGTTGTAAAAACGATATATTGCTAACTTTTCTTTAAGGGTTGGAGTTACATAAGCTGTTCCAAAACCAAGTTTAACGATATCAACATGTGGATGTGACACACTCATAAAATTTTTCGCTTCTTCAACACTTAGTCCCTTGTCCATCACCATTGTAATACCGTGGTCACGGGGTTTTGTATGACGTTCCGGTATTTGCGTAAGATTAAAATTCATGCATGGATTTTTTTTGTTGCGCAAAGATAACTATTGAGGATTAATAGTTAGTTAAAAGCAAAAGCGCAAAAAAGATTAGCGAGTTAAATAGATTTATTCCGTTTGAACCTTGCAAGAATATCTACCACCAATTGATTTTGTAAAATGGAAGGATTTAATTCAATGAGCTTTTTTATCATTTTTGGATTTTTATCCATGCCATATTCAAGGTGAACAATGGCTTCTTTGGATTTACCTACTGCTAAAAGGAAAGCACTTTTATAAAAAATAAAAATAGGTTTTGTATTGGTTAATTCAATGGCATGTTCTACATATTCAAGGCCTTCTTCAAAACATTTGGCATGGTACAAACATTTTAATAATTCTAACCAGCCATTACTGCTTTTTGGTTTTGTACGTACCACATTTCCAAAATACTGAACAGCTTCTTCAATTTTACCTTGTTCCATATAACATTGTCCCATTGCTAAATTATATTCAGATTGAAGCCTGTTAATGCGCATAGCGATATGTAAATTTTTTATAGCACTATCCCAAACACCTTGATTCATGTAAGTACAGGCTATTTTATAAAATAACTGACTATCATCCTGGTTTAAATGAGTTGCTTTCCGGTAATTAAACCTTGCCTGGGCATAGTTGCGTAACTTATCATAACAATGACCGATTGCTTCATAAATAACATCTTCAGGGCGGGCAAGTTCAAGCACTTTTTGTAACACTTCAATTGCTTCTTTGTATTTACGTATCCTTAAATACGCATCTCCCATATTGCGCCATGCATAATCAAATTTTTCATCAATGGCAACAGCATACTGATATGCATCAATTGCTTTTTCATATAATTTTATTCCCTGGTAAGCAGCAGCAAGGTTAAACCAAGCCAATTCACAAAAAGGAAAATCTTCAATAATTTTTTGATGCAATTTTATACCTTCTTCATTTCTCCCCGTAAAATCCGTCCAAAAACAAATTTTGTATAACGCTTCTTCATTTGTGGAATCCATTTCCAAAATCATTTTCAAACAATCAAATACCTTATCAAAATTTTCATAATCATCATACACATCAGTCAATTCAAATAGCAAATCTATTTTTTCTTCTCCTTCAAAATAATCTAAAGCGGCCTCTAATACAAATGCTGCTTTTTCCTGTTGATCAAGTGCCAGGTAGGCATCTGTTTTTAATATGTACAAGTTTATATCGCTGCTTTCTAATACTTCTGCCTGTTCTAAAAAATAAAGTGCTTCTTTATACTTCTTTGCAGCAATTAATAAATCAGCCCTTTTTATTAATAAAAAAGCAGAATAGGGATACTGATTTACAGCATAATTAGTAGCTTCTAATGCTTGCACCAGTTCATCCTTTTCATCAAAATAGTCTATAATTTTTTCAAAAGAATCTTCTTCAATAAACGAGTGGCTTCTTCCCATTTTGAGATTTTCGTACTGCTGTAGTAACTCTCTTAATTCTTCCCTGTCTTGTCGGTAAGGATATTTACTCATACGCTTATAGGTTACTGTAAAGTACATTAATTTACATAAAGTGGCAAAAAAATGTAACTTTTCTTAAAATTATCCGTTAAACAAACCTGAAACAATTATAGGAATGGTATACGAATTCTGTGATTTTATTTATATATTTGTGTTGTTAAAATTATTTCAATGAATACATTCACCAAAAGGTTACTTACAATTGCCCTGCTGTTCAGTGTGGTTCAGGTGGCTATGGCTGATAGAGGCATTGGTAAAAAGAATAAGAATAAAACCATCTTAAATATTTATACTCCTTCTACATTAAGAAATTCTATCGCATTTAATCTAAAATCAGGATTAAGTTATAAAGGAAGTTTATTGTCCAATACTAATACTGTGGGCAATAGCATCATGTCCAATTCTTTAATTACATATCAAAAAGGAAACATTACTTATATTATTCCTTATAAGCATAATATTGTTGTGCCAGAAATAAAGCAAGGATATACAGGTATGAAGGTTATCATTAGATCTCATTAACCTAAAAAAATTTTAGAAGGGCCTTTAAATATAGAAAGTCTTTTTTAATTTCCATCCTTTTTCCCCTGTCGGTTCTCATCGTAAGTCATTATTCTATACCCAGATTTTGGGATATCAAATCTTGATGCAGCCAAAGGCATAAAATCAACTGAAGCCAATAAATATTTGAATTTTAGCTTTCCATTTTGAAACTCATATTGCACAGCCAAACCCGACAAATTCTTAAATAGTGGATTATACTCCTTATCATTAATAATTATTTCCGGAGCATAGTAAACTATCATTTCGGAACCTTCTTTTAATTTAGCAGTAGCTTTAGTACAATTATACCCTGCAATTTTTTTTGTTTCTGAAGTATTTACAAAAACTATTCCTTCAAATTTTTTATTTTGATTTATCCAGTTTTCTTTAGTTAGTGTTATCATCAGTTTTTGACCACTGTATTCTTTTAAAATAACACCAGAGCCTGTTTTAGCATCATATATTGTTGTTTCCTTTCCTAAAGGACTTGCCATTTCGGTTTTGCTTAAACTTCCCTTTAAATAGATAGTATTGGTGGCTCCACTTAAAGGATCAGCTTGTGAAGATTTGTTTTCTGATTGGGTTGAAATATTATAGGTGATTGTTCCTTCTGAAATTGCTTTTTGTGCATACGAAAAAGCATTCAACATGGTCATAAATATCAATCCTATTGCTTTAATTATTGTCATTTCGTTGTATTTTATTAAAGATACCAAAATCCAGTGCCAAGATAAATGAAACCATTCAATTAAAAAGCCTGCAACTGTTTTAAACAATTGCAGGCTTCATTTTTAACGATTTCTTATTTATTTTTTTGAGTTTTAGCCTTTAGGTCTTGTACTTTTTTGTTGGTGTCCTGCATTGCCTGTATTCTTTCCTGCAACTTGCTTTGCTTCACCGGCTTTTTTCTATTTTCTTCTATCTCTGCCAATATTTTATCATGATCAATAATGTACTTCTGAATTACAATTTGCAAAATCAAAGTTATCGTGTTTGAAATAGTATAATACCAGGTAAGTGCAGCGGGAAGTTTGTTAAAAACGCCTAACAATAAAACAGGAAAAATGTAAGGCATATATTTCATTACAGGATTAGAATTATCCTGCATGTTACTCATACTGTAAATAGAAATTAGTAAACTGGTTAATACAGCTGTAAGTGTAAACAAACTTACATGATCTCCGTAAAAAGGAATTGTAAAGGGAATATTGTAAATGGAATCGTAAGCAGCCAGATCTTTTGCCCAAAGAAAATTTTGCCCCCGTAAAGAAATATTTGACTGAAAGAAATAATATAAAGACATAAATATCGGGATCTGTAATACTGCCGGTAAACAGCCGCCCAACGGGCTTACTCCTGCTGTTTTCCAAAGCTTCATCTGGTCCATACTAAAAGCCTGTTTATCCTCACCATGCTTTTCTTTCAGCTTATCAATTTCGGGTTTTAAAGCTTTCATTTTTGCACCACTTACATAACTTTTATATAAAATAGGTGAAGTAAGCAGACGAATGAAAAGGGTTAATAATAAAATAACAAGCCCCATGCTTGCTACGTTTTTTCTAAGCAAATCAAATACAGGTAACAGCAAATGGCGGTTAATGTATTTTACGAATGCAAAAATACCGTCACCGTAAGGCACAATATTTTCCATTTTATTATTATAGGCTTTTAAAACATGGTAATCGCTTGGACCGTAATATAATTGCAATGGAACACTTGCAGTACTACCTGCTGGTAAATTTATTCTGCAATTTGCTACAGTTTGTGCTAAAATATGTAACGATGTATCAGAAGGTACAAGCCATTTAATTTCAGCGTTTTGAAATTTATTTTTATTTACCAAAGCCGTAAGAAAAAACTGTTGCTTTACTGAAAGCCAGTTAACGGGCTTTTCAAACTTTTTATCATCTCCCTCATTACCCAATCTTTTAAAATCAAAAGCCCCATCAGTTAAATAACAAATATGGGTCTGTTGCTTTTCGTAAGCTTCATCTTTTTCAATTTGGTTTGTTTGTGTTTGCCATAACAGGTTAATGGCATTTTGTGTTACCAGTTTATCGGCACCATTTATTACAATTGCAAAGTCAAGTAAATAATCATTAGGCCGCAAAGTGTATTGATGCGTGATTGATTTACCAAGAGAGTCTTTAATGCTAAAACTGATAGTTTGACTTTTATCAGCATTATCAGTTTTTGTGCCGCTAACAAACGCAAGATCTGCTGTATTAGCATGATTGTTTTCGGCTGAATTGATATCGTATGAAATTTTATTGAAATCCCCTTTTTGTACAATTACAGGTTTACCATCAAGGGTTTTATAATTTTTTAACTCAACTATTTTTGGCTGGCCCCCTTTATTGGTGAAAGTAATTTTCATTACTTCATTTTCCAGCGTAATTAATTCTGCTGCTGATGTAGCCGCTTGTTGAAATCCTCCCGCAGCCTTTACTTTGCTGGTAGAATCAAGCATTACTGAATCAGCCTTGGCCTTAGCTAAATCAACTTTAGGCAATGCTGCTGCTGCCGAATCTGCTATCCGTTTTTGTTCTCCCTGAAAAGCCGTATTACCCTTATTATTAAAATAAAACATGCCCATTAACAGCATACCTATCAGCACAAAACCAATCACTGTATTTCTATCCATTCCCATAATATTAATTTAAGTGGGCAAAGGTAATTAAAGTTTATAGTTGCCCCGTATAAAAAATGCCCTGAAAAATCAGGGCATTTTTTCATGTAATATGATTGAATTATTTTTTTGCAGCAGGTGCAGCTTTGGCAGGTGCAGCAGCTTTAGCAGCCGCAGGTGCAGCAGCCTTTGCAGCAGGTGCAGCGCCAGCTTTAGGAGCAGCAGCTTCTTCCTGTTTCAATTGACGTGTCATAGTTATTGATGCAATAGGAATACGGGGAGAATTCATAATCTCCATATTATCCGCCTTCACATCCTGTACCCTCACATTTTCGTTCAATTCCAAATTAGTAATATCTAATTCAATATTTTCACGTAAATACTTAGGCAACAATTTTACTTTTAAACTTTTCATTTTTGTAACCAATTTACCGCCTGCCTTAACTCCTGCAGGAGCGCCTGTAAATTTAAGCGGTAAGGTAACCGTAACTTTTTTGTCTTCAACCAGTTCTAAAAAATCAACGTGAATCAGTTTATCACTTACTTTATCAAACTGAAGATCTTTCAGTACGCATCTGTAAGGTTTTCCATCAATTGTAGCTTCCACTACATTAAAAACATCCAGCATCGAAAAATTAGCATCAGAATGCAACCTAGTCGACATCATCGCATCACGGCACAAACAAGCAAACAACACAGCCACTTACACGAGAGGAACGAAAAGGATCGATTTCATACTAGTCGACGCAGAAATTGCAAGGACGGTAACAAATTGCGGCATCCTCGCGTTTTTCGACGGAGTACACTCAGATCACAGGGGCTCATTTATCGACCTCGACGCAAGCACCATCTTCTCCGACGGAACACCACTGCTCTATAAACCACCCATGCGACAACTATGTTCCAAAAAACCGAAATCAGTCAATACTTATAAAGAAGAACTGTGGAAACAAATGTTAGCACACAACATCCCAGACAAGAGCACAGCAATCTCCGCAAACGCAACACAGGACAATAAACTTAACAAAGACTTCACTAAAGAACTCAACAGCATCGCAAATATTATGCAACAAGCAATGATCCGAGCTGAATCAATATGCGCAAAATCCCCATCCGCACCATACTCTGAAAAGATGGCAAACTTGAACAAAATCATTCGCTATTGGAAAATAAAAAAATCGGCAATGAAAACGAAACGCGACGCAACCCATCAACTGCAACAGATCAAACAATCACTTCCATCTACCGACCAAGTAAAACTCGTAAAGCTCTTTTCCGTACAAACGCACATCCGCAAAGCAGTCAGAGAATACAACACAGAAATTCCGAACGCAAAGCAACATCGACAAGATCAAATTTATGAATGGGCAGAAGCTGCGGCAAAGAGAGGAGACAAGACAGCAGCACAGCATTTCCGCAGCATGGCATATGCAGAAGATTCCAAAGAAACATTCCGCATCCTCCGTAACATCATAAAGCCACAAGACAAGAGCGGCCTAAAAAAACTCGACATACCAGTGACAAACGACATAGGGCATTCGTTAGTCGACGATCAAGGAAACGTTATCATGCAAACAATAGGAGATCCACGAGAAGTCGAAAACCTGTTAATCAACAGAAACAAAACTCACTTTAGTCAAGCACACGGAACTCCTTTTACTGAACAACCGATTATTGACATATTCGGAATTGACGGCGAAGGACAAGCAACGGACGACCTACTACAGGGTAAACTACCGGAAGCAATC
>JANYFT010000140.1 GCA_025359625.1 Ferruginibacter sp. | reverse complement strand
CGTATCCCCTCCACTAACCCCTTGTTTATAACTTAATACGTTCAGCATAATTTTGCGGCAGCAGTTGGTCTATAGCATTTATTTTATGGTCGTTGATATTTTCAAAAACGTAGGTGAGCCATTGTATAGGGTTTACGTGGTGAAGTTTGCAGGTAGCAAATAAACTGTACAGCATAGCACTTCTTTCGGCGGCTTCATGATTGCCGGCAAATAGGTAATTTTTACGGCCAATCGCTACCGGGCGTATGCTGTTTTCTACCAGGTTATTATCTATGCGCAGGTTTCCATCTTGCAGGTATACGTTTAGTTTATCCCAACGGGCAAGGGTATATTGCAGTGCTATGCCCAGTGGGCTTTTGGGTAAGCTGCTGAGGAGTTGCGTTTGCAGCATTTGGTGCAGTGCTGTAAGTATGGGTGCAGCATGTTGCTGCCGGTAGTTTTTTATTTCGTCTGCGCTGTAATTATTTTCTGTGCAATGTTTTTCTACCGCATACAGTAATTGTATTTGTATAAGTACTTCACTTGCTTTTGTGTTATCTTCTCCAGTTTTTGCTTCGTTTTGTGGAAGTCCTGTAATTAATCCTTCATCAAGGTTCCCCCAAAATTGATATAAACGATTGTTCATCATTTCAAGAATCCCTCTGATGTAAGACGTCTTATTTTTATCTAAAAAAACATCTGTGTCAATACTGATAGAATACATAGCGCTTTCTAAAACACTTTCTCTATTTAGAAAACCAAATCCTGTTAAAGTGTCCAAAAGTCATATACGTTTCTGTATGTGCATTGTAATCCTAATTCATTTTTTAATTCAGCTGCGGACATAGATTTTTTTTCTGCAATTTTGGTAAACAGATGAAAGTTTACAGCAGTTAAGAGAATTTTTGAAGCCCAAAAGCCAGAGCCGATTTTCATAATGTTTTCTGGTGAAGGATGAGTGTTTTGATTTGCCATTTTTTAATTTTTTATCTAAGTTAAAAGTCATCCAAAAATTTCTGCCACCGGTACGGCTTGGCGATGTTGCGTTATTTGAAAATCATCAGCCCGTAACCGCTGCTAAATTTATAAATAAAAGTTCATTGTTTTATTCTATTGCTCGGTTTTATTCGTCGGCTGGAATTCAAGCTGTGATTTGCAATAAGCTGATGTTACAATGTCGAGCTCAAAAGGCATAAAACTCATGTTTTACTAAACCAAGCGGTAGATAGCAAAGCCCCTGTTTATTTTCAGAGGCTTTGCTTTGCATCTATTCATTATAATAAAAGATGATGCAAAACAAACCAACCACCGGCCTGCGTACAGCGACCACAGATTATGTAACCATCGTACAACAGGTGTGCGATAAAGTTAAGGGATTTACAAAACTTTATCAGGATCTGGAACGATCCATTAATGTAAGTGACAAAAGTAAAAGTACCCTTACCAACTATGGCAGGCACCTGGCACACCTGGCACTAAACGCTGTTTTTGCTCTCGGAGTACTTACCAAAATTTGGAATTATCTTGTAATTATTTCTTTTGTAAAATTTAATTGCTTCGGGTTGATTTTTACCTGTTTCCAAAACACAACTTTTATAACCAAGTTCAGTGCACTATTTTTCTAACTCACTAAGGATATGGAGCGCTACACCTTTTCTACGGTGATCTTCTTTTACATACATTCTTTTATCTCGGTTGAATCAAATGTATATTTTAAAAATGCACCACACCCCATAAGATTGCTACCCTCATAGGCTATAATTACATGCTTTAAAAAATCTACCTTATTTAATTGTGCATAGAAAAAATGATCCTTACTATCGCGTACTTTCAACTCAGCCTCCAATTCAGTTGTTAATATTTGAAGTACATGAAAAAGTGGATATTGCTCTGATTCATCTTGCAAAATTGGTGGCAGAAAAATATGATTATGCCTTACCAAGGATTCACATGAATGAATTTAATGAAAAGGTAAAGAAGCTTGGAGAGAAAGTCGAACTCGATGAATTAGATTCCCTGACATATAAGATGGGTAAGGAAGTAAAAGAAGAGGTCTATAAAAAATATGAATTGCTTTTGTCGCATGTCTGCCGGAGATCATTCGCTACCAATATGTACATGCGTGGAGTTGAACCGGATATTATTATGACAACCACTGGTCATAGTAATTTAAAACTCTCTCCAATTATATTAAGATATCCAAACAGCAAAAAGCGTTTAAGCTCTTCGATTATTTTGTTGCTGGCGAAAGAGAGAATATTATCAAATAAATTGCAACTTCATCATTTTGTTAAGTGAAATTTTTTATTTTATGTATCCCTTTCTTGACCGCATAGAGGATTAGTCCTGAGCTGTCTTTATTTTTAATTTTTAGCTATACCCAGGGACTTTAAAAAAGCAGCCTTATAATTTCCCGCTATAGGGATTTCCTTGCTCTGTATAAATATGCGGTTTCCCTCGATATGACTGATCATTGCTTTATTGATCAGAAAGGAACGGTGCACACGGATAAATTGCGCTGGTGGAAACATCGCAATAAATTCAGCGAATGTCATTTTTGTAAGGATCGTTTTATCAGTAGTTACGACCTTGGTATAATTGCCTTGTGCTTCCCCATATAAGCAATTTTTAAAAGGCACCTGGTATATCTTACCATCGGATTTTATAAAGAAAAGATCTGGCGTTGTTGGTGGGTTCTTTTCGTCCGGTGTTTTTTTGAATTTCGCAATGTTTTCTTTTGCCTTATCGACCGCGATGATAAACCTCTCTAATGAGAAAGGTTTGAGGAGGTAGTCACAGGCTGCCAGGTCAAAGGCGCTGACGGCATGTTCCTGGTAGGCAGTAGTAAAAATGACCTGCGGTGCATTACTCAGAGTATGTAAAAAACCGATGCCATTCAGCACCGGCATATGGATATCAAGAAATATCAGATCGATGCTTTTTGCGGTAAGAATTTCTTTTGCTTCCAGTGCATTACCACATTCAGCCACGATGTTCACTTCGGTCAGGTGGCTGCAATAATTACGGATAATTCCTCTTGCAACCGGTTCGTCGTCTACTATTAAACAATTGATCATCATTTACATTTTTGTTTTTATACGAAGGCTGATAAAATAGCGGTCATCTTTTTTATTCTGTATTAACGTATAATCATTACCATACAATAGGTCCAGCCTGCGGATAGTATTTGCCAATCCTAACCCTGAACTTTCATGGATCATTCCATCCTGTATTATTTCTGAATGGTATGAATTACTTACTTCAAAAAAAATAAAGTTATTTTCAATCCTTAATAAAATGGTTATTTCAATTTCCTGCTTTAGTGTATTCTTAGAATGTTTAAAAGCATTTTCAATAAAAACAATTAATACCTGCGGGGCAATTTTTATTTCCGCATTATTGATGGCTGCTATATCAATGGATAACCTAAGGCGGTCGCTAGTCCTGATCTGTTCAAACTCAATGTAGTTAAATATATACGCCAGTTCATCTTTCAGCGGCACAAATGTTTTTTTAGTACCATAAACAGTATAGCGTAACAGGTCAGAGAGTTTTAGCAACAATGCCGGTATACGCTCATGCTCTTCAATAGAAATTCCGTACAGGTTATTCAATACATTGAACAGGAAATGCGGGCTTAACTGCGACTGCAATACATTAAATTCCATTTCTTTCTGTTCTGTTTTGCGCTGCGCTTCCAAGAGTTCCTTTTGCATGGATGCCCTGATCAGTTTTAACAACATCCCCAGCACGAGACCGGTTACAAAAACGGGAATTGCATCACGGGTGAGTTCGAGGAAACCCACATTGGGGTGATTGAACGGATATTTTGCGATCAGCCATTTCAAAACAGCTATCGCAGTAATGGCTACTACACTGTACAAAATAAATCGAGCCAACCTACCTCTGAGGTACCACCGCACGCAAAGCCAGCGGCCGGTATAGATGCAAAGGATAAATAAGAACCAGTCCGTACCTAAAGCGTTCAGGCTTTTGAACCTGAAGCCGTTGAGATACAGAAAATAAGTGGCAAGCGATAATAATACGATTATCGCCAGACAAAAAAACAGATGCAGTCTGACTTTGTTGCCATTCAATATTTGCCTGATCGTGATCATACCTCAAGGTTCATTAAATGAAATTACATACAAATTCAAGTTGACGGATTGGTAATTATTGATGTCGGATGAATGCAAACCGGTGATGTGCGGACTGGTCACCGATAAATCGCTTTCCGAACCCCGTTCACCGAATTCGGGCACTTTGATTTTCAGGGCGGTTTGATTCAGGGGATATTTAGATATTATTCAGTTCTAAACCTTCGATCATGAAACGTATACTTATATTAATCCTTTTTCTAATGGCCATTTTGCACGGCAATACCGAAGCACAAATTGTCAAGGGCAGGATCAGTGGCATTATAAAGGATGCAGCTAACAAGCCGTTGTCAGGCGCCACCCTTATTTTGCAAAAACAAAATGATACAACGTTTAAGCAAATAAAATCAGCAAACGATAACGGGGAATTTGGTTTTAAAAATTTGCGGGAGGATAGTTATCGGATAACCGGCACCTATATTGATTTTGCTGCGTATGAACTGAACCACGTTATCATAGATGCCAACCATCAATCAATTATATTGCCGGTCATGGTTTTGCGGACATCCGGTAATCAGAGATTGGCAGATGTAGTCGTGACTTCTAAAAAACCACTCATCGAACAACGGATCGACCGGACAATAGTAAATGTTGATGCAATGATCTCGGCTGCGGGCAGTAA
>JANYFT010000064.1 GCA_025359625.1 Ferruginibacter sp. | reverse complement strand
GGCGGTGAATGATTACGACGGCGACGGCAAAGCAGATATATTGCTGGGGGGTAATTTTTACCAAAGCAAACCGGAGGTAGGTATTTACGACGCCAGTTACGGTTTACTATTGAAAGGAGATGGAAAAGGAAATTTTATACCCATTAATGAAAAACAAAGTGGAATAATGGTAAAAGGACAGGTACGCAATATCACTGAAATCAAAACGGGTAAAAAAAGCCTTATCCTATTTTCAATGAATAATGAAGCACCAAAGATTTTTGATAAGAACAAGTAGATAAAAAGTAAATTCACTTTTACAACTTTATAATTATGAAAAAAATATTTTTAGGATGCTTTTTATTAACCAGCTTTTGTGCAAAAGCACAGCAGGTTCAAAAAGAAATGAAGCCTTTGTTTAACGGAAAAAATTTAGATGGATGGTATAGTTTTCTTAAATTAAAAGGAAAGGATAATGATCCTGAAAAGGTATTTAATATTGAGAATGGCATGTTGCATATATCAGGTAAAGAGTTTGGTTATATCTGCACAAAAAAAGAATTTACAAATTTTCACCTGGCAGTAGAATTCAAATGGGGCATAAAAAAATATCCTCCAAGAGATGCGGATACCACTAAAAGAGATAACGGGATTTGTTATTACATGCCTTTCACTGCAAAAGATACAGTTTGGCCAAAATCTATTGAGTGCCAGATTCAGGAAGGAGATGTAGGTGACATCTGGTTAATAGACCATACAACAATTATGCGGATGGTATGCGAAGTATGCCAGATAGTTTCCACAGGATAGTAAAGAAAAAGGATGCAGAAAAGCCATTTGGAGAATGGAACTGGGTAGAGATTATTGCAAAGAATGGCAAAATAACCTATATCGTCAATGGCATACAAGTGAACGAAGGCGAAACTCCGAGTGTTACCAAAGGAAAAATACTTGTGCAGTCAGAAGGGGCCGGAATTTATTACCGTAAAATAGAAATAGCAGAATTAAACTGAATGCGTTTTGGTTGTTAAAAACGTTTTCAAATGTGTATAGTTGGTACAACAATCTTAAATTGTAACACAAAATAATAATCTGATAATTTTTTTAAAATTCAATAAATATAAAATAATATGCTATGCCAAGGGATTCAACAAATGTCAATAATAAATCAGTAACTCAAAATACGTACGATGCCATTGTAATAGGATCTGGCATAAGTGGAGGTTGGGCTGCAAAAGAATTAACAGAGAAAGGGTTGAAAGTATTAATGCTGGAACGTGGCCGCCTACATGAACATATAAAAGATTATACTTCGGCCAGTAAAGATCTCTGGGATTTTCCTCACCGCGGCAAAGCGCCATTGCAATATAAAAAAGATAATCCGGTAATATCCAGGGATTGGGCCATGTATGGTACCGCTGCCCAGGAAGCGATTATGGATAGCTGGGTAAATGAAAAAGAATGTCCCTATGTACAGGAAAAACCATTTGCCTGGTGGCGCAGTTACCAGATGGGGGGACGCTCACTTTTATGGGGAAGGCAAAGCTATCGCTTAAGCGATATTGATTTTGAAGCCAATGCAAAAGACGGTATCGCCATTGACTGGCCTATACGTTATAAAGAGATGGCACCCTGGTACGATTACGTAGAAAAATTCGCAGGCATCAGTGGTTCAATGGAGGGCCTGGCACATTTACCCGATGGGCATTTTTTACCGCCGATGGATTTGAATGTGGTTGAAAGAGATGTGGCTGCAAGAATTAAACAGCAATATAAAGATCGGCACATGATCATTGGGCGTGTGGCAAATTTAACTGCACCTTTACAGTCAAGAACACAATGCCAGTATAGAAACCGTTGTTGGAAAGGTTGCCCTTTTGGCGGTTATTTCAGTACACAATCCTCTACGCTGCCTGCCGCGACAGCAACCGGTAATTTAACGGTTCGGCCATGGAGTATTGTTACCAAGATCATGTATGATAAAAATACTAAAAAGGCTACAGGTGTAGAAGTGTTGGATGCGGAAACAAACAAGACTTATGAGTTCCATTCAAAAATTCTTTTCTTAAATGCATCTGCTTTAAACAGTGCATGGGTGTTGATGAATTCAGCAACTGATGTATGGGCAGATGGGTTGGGTAGCAGCAGTGGGGAACTGGGCCATAACATTATGGATCATCACTATATGCTGGGTGCACAGGGAGCCATCGAAGGCTTTGAAGATAAAACGACTTATGGCCGCAGGGCAAATGGTTTTTATATCACAAGGTTTGCAAACCTGTATGGTGATAAAAGAGATTTCCTTCGTGGTTATGGTTACCAGGGAAGTGCCAGCCGTGCAGGCTGGAGCCGTGAAGTGGCTGAATTGAATATCGGCGGCGATTTTAAAGAAGCCTTGACAGAACCTGGTGCATGGAGCATTGGCGCAACTGGTTTTGGTGAAATACTGCCGTATCACGACAATAAGATTTCTTTGCATAAAACTATGAAAGATAAATGGGGTTTGCCCGTATTATCCATGGATGCAGGATTGAAAGAGAACGAAATTAAGATGCGCAAAGACATCATTAAAGAACTTGTAGCAATGTTTGAAGCAGCGGGTGTAAAAAATATTACTACCTGGGATAAGGATTATAATATTGGCCAGGGTATTCATGAAATGGGTACTGCACGTATGGGTAACGATCCAAAAACATCGGTACTTAATTCGCACAACCAGGTATGGGATGCATTGAATGTTTTTGTAACGGATGGTGCAGCGATGACATCCTCTGCCTGCCAAAATCCATCCTTGACTTACATGGCTTTAACAGCAAGAGCGGCAGAATTTGCAGTAAGCGAATTGAAAAAAGGAAATATTTAAGATGACGGATTTTATCAGCAGCAGTACAACAAAATGTATTAATCAATTAACAAATCAATAATTACAAGATGAAACAAAACTTATTTCTTACAGCAGTATTGGTGGGCAGTTTTTTTAGCGTAAATGCGCAAACAGCCAAACCAGAAGATACAGAATATTATACACCAGTGCCCAAAGTGATTACTCCGGGTAGTGCTTATGGCGTACCCCCAAGTGATGCGATCGTATTGTTTGATGGAAAAAATCTTGACCAATGGGTACCCACAAAGGACACCGCATCCAACAACAAATGGACGGTTGCAAACAATGTAATGACAGTAAATAAAGTCAATGGGGATCTGCAGACCAAGCGTTCGTTTATGGACTTTCAATTGCACATCGAATACCGCATTCCTTCTAACATTACCGGCAGCGGGCAGGCCCGGGGTAACAGCGGCATTTTTTTAGCAGCATTGCCATGGGGAGCCGGTGGATATGAATTACAGGTACTGGATAACTATAACAACACTACTTATGTAAACGGACAGGTAGGAAGTTTATACAAACAAACACCTCCTTTAGCAAACGCCTGCCGCAAACCCGGCGAATGGCAGGCCTATGATGTTATCTGGGCAGCCCCACGTTTTAATGAAGATGGTACTGTAAAATCGCCTGCCCGTGCTACAGTTTTACACAATGGCGTGTTGGTACAAAATAATACAAGCTTAACCGGAGACACTCCATACATCGGTCAGCCTTCTTATAAAAAACATGGCCCTGAACCCATTAAGCTACAGGCCCATGGCGACAAGAGCGAACCAATCAGCTACCGCAATATCTGGGTGAGGGAGCTATAATTAATGAACCTTCAACGCTTATTATATTGCCTGTGCACAGCCCTTATTTTTTGCGGATGTAAAAGTAAAACGGATACGCTGTTTTCAATGATACCTGCAACGCAGACAGGAATTGATTTTGAAAATAAAATAGCGGACACAGATACACTCAACATACTCGACTATTTGTATTATTATAATGGTGGCGGTGTAGCCATAGGCGATTTTAACAATGACGGCTTGCCCGATATTTATTTTACGTCTAACCAGGAAAGTAATAAGTTATACCTCAACAAAGGGAATTTTAAGTTTGATGATATCACTAAAACGGCTGGTGTTCAAGGTATAGGAAACTGGAAAACAGGCGTTACAGTTGCAGATGTAAATGGTGATGGTTTATTGGATATTTATGTTTGCGAAGTTGGTGGCTATAAAAATTTTAAAGGCCGCAATGAGCTTTTTATAAACAATGGAATTTCTCCTTCTCCTACAGGACAAGGTTCAAATGAGCCCACCCAAACGACTGTCCAGTCGGGCGGAGTTACTTTTACGGAAAGCGCACACGCCTACGGATTAGATATTCTGGGTTTCAATACACAAGCAGTTTTCTTCGATTACGATCACGATGGTGACCTTGATATGTTCCTGGTAAACCATTCCGTACACTCCAGCCAAAGTTATGGAGACTCTTCTATGCGGCATGTAAAAAATGAAGCGGCAGGCGATAAGTTATTTCGGAACGATAGCACTGCTACAGGCAGGAAATTTGTGGAGGTAACTACCGAGGCTGGTATCTACAGCAGCGTTATCGGCTATGGCTTAAACGTAGCAGTCGCAGATATCAACAACGATGGCTGGGATGATATTTATGTAAGCAATGATTTTCATGAAAATGATTATTATTATCTTAACAACCAGAATGGAAGTTTTTCGGAAATAAACCGGGAGGCGTTTGGTCACGAAAGTCGCTTCTCCATGGGCAGTGCCATTGCCGATATGAACAATGATGGATGGCAGGATATTATTACACTTGATATGTTGCCTGCTGATGAAAAAGTACTGAAATCTTCTGCAGGCGATGATCCCCTGGATATTTATAATTTTAAATTTGGCTTTGGATATTACCACCAGTACTCCCGCAATTGTTTACAGATAAACATGGGCGGAGGAAAAAAATTCAGTGACATTGCTTTGTATGCAGGAGTTGCAGCAACCGACTGGAGCTGGAGCCCGCTGGCGGCTGATTTTGATAACGATGGCATAAAAGATTTATTCGTTACTAATGGCATTTTACGGCGGCCTAATGACCTGGATTTTGTAAAATTTTATAGTAGTAAAAGTTTAAATGACACGAGCCGTTCTGCAGATATAGCAGCGATTAATAAGATGCCTGAAGGAAAAGTGAGCAACTATATTTTTAAGGGAACTGGCAGTTTAAAATTTGTTGATGAAACAACAGCCTGGGGAATCAGTCATCCAGGGTTTTCTAATGGGGCTGCTTATGCTGATTTGGATAATGACGGCGATCTTGACATTGTTATCAATAATATTAATGAGCCTGCAACCATTTACAAAAACAATTCAGTGCAAACGTTGACCAATCATTTTTTAGAAATTCAATTAAAAGGCGATGGTCAGAATAAGTTTGCTGTTGGTACAAAAGTGACCATTCAACAAAAGGACAAAATACAAACGGGTTATATTAATGCCTCAAAGGGGTTTGAAAGTGCTACGCTTCAATACATACATTTCGGTACTGGTGCAGATTCCTTTATTGATAAAATGGAAGTGCTGTGGCCTGATGGGAAAGCGCAAATACTTACGAATGTCAAAGCGGACCAACGCATGATTGTTTGGTATAAAAATGCAGGTAATCATGTTGCTTCATTGTTACCAACTAATAGTGACGCTCCGGGTAAAAAATTATTTACTGATATCACTGATTCAATTCAACTGCCCTATAAGCACCAGGAAAATAATTTCAACGATTTTAATGTACAGGCATTTATTCCGCACATGGTTTCTACCCAAGGACCAAAGCTTGCAGTAGCTGACATCAATGGCGACGGGCTGGAAGACTTTTTTGTTTGCGGGGCTGCAAACAAGGCGGGTACTTTGTTTCAGCAAACAACCTCGGGAAAATTTATCGCCACCAATCAAAAACTATTTACTACAGATGCCGCCTGCGAAGATGTAAATGCTGTTTTTTTTGATGCAGATAAGGACGGTGATATGGATTTGTATGTGGTAAGTGGCGGCGATGAAACAGAAGATAAAATACCTTCTCTGTTAGACAGGTTATACATCAATGATGGCAAGGGAAATTTCAGCAAATCAACAACATTGCCAAACCTCTATGGAAATAAATCTGTAGCCACTGCAGCGGATATAGATCATGATGGTGATATGGATTTATTTGTTGGAGGAAGAGTAGTAGCAGGCAGATATGGCGATGTTCCCAACTCTTATTTATTACTCAATGATGGTAAGGGAAATTTTACTGTTGCTAATGATGCAAGAGCTCCTGGCCTTAATAAAATTGGAATGGTTACAGATGCTGTATGGACCGATATTGATAAAGACGGCTGGAAAGATTTGGTTGTAGTGGGCGAATGGATGCCGGTTACTATTTACAAAAATCAGCAGGGGAAATTGGTGAACTATACAACGGCCGGCGGTTTACAAAATACCTCCGGATTGTGGACCACCATACATGCTGCAGACTTAAACAGCGATGGAAAAGAGGAACTGCTGGTGGGCAACTTGGGTGAAAATTCGAAGCTGCATGCCAGTGAACAATATCCATTAAAATTATTTACCGGCGATTTAGATAACAATGGTGCAATGGATCAGGTGATTGCCATTGAAAAAAATGGGAAGTATTACACCTTTCTTGGTAAAGAAGAAATTGAAAAACAATTGCCTGCCATAATGCGCAAAAAATACCTGCATTATGCAAGTTTTGCCGGGCAAACCATTGAAGATGTATTTGGTGAAAAACTGGATCATACAAAGAAATATACCGCCAGTTTATTATCAAGTGTTATGCTAATAAACAACGGTGCAGGAAAATTTACGATTAACAAATTACCTGCTTCCGTGCAATTGTCGCCAGTGTTTTGTTTTTTAACAACTGATGTAAATAAGGATGGCAAAACGGATGTAATTTCAGCAGGTAACTTTTATGGTGTGTTGCCTTATGAAGGACGCTCCGATGCAGGTTTTGGAGTTGTGCAGTTAAATACCGGCAAGAATAATTTTACTATTTTCTCTCCCTATCAATCGGGCTTTATGGCAACCGGCGAAGTTAGGGACATCAAGAAAATAAAATTGGCCAACGGCAGTGAGTGCTTGCTTGTTGCAAGAAATAATGATACCCTGATTATTTTTAAAGAATAATTTTTATGTCATTAAAATCTCAGTTGGATTATTTCACCGCTTCCAGCAAGCAAAACGAATAAGGTTCAATAATTAGGTATTCCTTATCCCTGCCCACCAGGTATTCTTTTTGATGCCAGTGATCAAATAATAAAACAGGAGGGTCTCCTTTTTCTTTCACAGCCTGCCAGTCTACGTAAGCCACTTCGTTTTTAAAATTAAAAAAGCAAAATAACCGGGTATCATCTTGTTGCCGTAAAAACCCTGCTACATGGATGTTGTAAGGCGATAGCCAGGTAAGATTGCTATGATCTGCCACCATGGGCAATTTTTTCCGTAGGTTGATTAATTGTTGGGTGGCCTGAAAAATGCGCTGTTCAATGCTGCCTTCTATTTCGGTATTATTATTCTTATTCCAGTCAATAACGGGCCGGTGCAACCAACGGTTATCATAACTTTTTGCCGGATCGTTCAGGTAACTGTAATCGTTGGTGTACCCCACTTCATCACCATAAAATAACATAGGCAAACCACCAATAAAAAAACTGCAGGCCTGCATTACAATGATCTTGTTGATGGCAGTGCTGATCTCAATTTTATCATTGTTGCCAATGGCTTTCTCTAATCCGCAAAGAGAAGCCAGTGTGCCACTGATCCTTGCGTCCTGTGTTTTTGGATTTACTGAAAAAAGGGCGCCGGTTGCAGTTGAACCAGGCGTATGGCCGGCATAAAAATCTTTTAAATATTTGCGGTGCTGATAAGGATCAAACGATGCCTGCCGGATCATGTAATCATCATATCCCAACCCAATATCATCGTGGCAGCGGGTGTAGGTTAACCAGGATGTACCATAGGGTTTTTTCAGCAGTTCGTGTTGTGCAGCCAGCATTACCCTGGTATCGCCGGTTGCGAGTGCGTCCCACTGTAATGCCATCTGGGTGGCATTATAGGCAAAATCGCATTCTTTGGCAATAAAGTTACCTGTACCAAAATAATGCATGATTTCTTTTGGTGCCACAATAGCTTCGCCCAGCAAAGCCATGCCCGGCGAAGCTACCTGAACGCATTGTTTAAGCAACCGCAAAATGGTATGTGCCTTGGGTAAGTTCTGGCATGTAGTGCCGGGTTCTTTCCAAATAAAAGCAGGTGCATCTATCCTTAAAACATCTACGCCAAGGTTGGCATAAAACAACATAATGTCCAGCATTTCTATCAACACAATGGGGTTGCTAAAATTAAGGTCCCACTGGTAATTGTGAAACACGGTCATCACCCATTTATTGCATTCCGGAACATAGGTAAAATTACCAGTAGCTGTTTCAGGAAAAATGTCGGGCATGGTTTGCTCAAAAATATCAGGCATAGTGCGGTCGTCGAACATGTAAAAATAATCCTGGTAATGTTTGTCACCTTCCTTTGCTTTTATTGCCCACTCCTGCAAACGGGAAGTATGGTTCAGCACGATATCAACCATTAGGTACATGCCCGCTGCACTCATCTTTTGTTGTAGGGTTACCAAGTCATCAAGCGTACCAAAACGGGTATTTATTTTTCTGAAATCGGATACAGCGTAACCGCCATCGCTTTCGCCAGCGGGAGTTTCAAACAAGGGCATCAGGTGTAAAAAATTTACGCCGAGTTTATCAAAATACTGAAGCTTATCCCCGAGGTTGGAAAGATTGCCGCAAAAATTATCTACGTACAAACTCATGCCGGTTATTTGATTGCTTAAAAACCAATGGCCTTCTTCCGCTTTTGCAGTATCTCTTTTATTTAATGCCGTACTTCTTTTTTTATGTGCAGCTGTGAGGGTATCTATTAAATTGTTAAATGCCGTTGAGGCTTTTGGATGCTGATTGTACAACTCATTATAAAACGATTTTATAACCGATGCATTCGCTATTAACCGGCTGTAAAAAGAAAGGTCATCTTCAGCTTTACCAATCTTATATTTTAAGAGTGCTGCTTTAATTTTTTGATGTAATAAATAATCGTACATAGTTGAATACAAAATTTTAAATTGAAACCTTTGTACTCCCGAAATATATTTGAGAAAGGTTTTGAAATGGAGTTGTTTGATGGCTTTACTGTTGCCAGCAAACATTGCCAGGCATCTATGTTGTGATAAAAGGTCCACAATGGTTTACCGTACAAGGGTGCGACGCCATTGAAGTACCACATTGCTTCTTAGCCCGGGCAATAAATTTTTTATATGTTGAGAAATTGGTCAATTTTTAGTTGAATATGTCAGTGGTTAAATGTTTAAACGCTTCCATAGCACCCATATACTCGCAGGTTCGGGCACCGGCTTTATTAGCATTTACTACGATCTGGTTCCACTGGTTTTCAGAAAGTGCCTTTATTTGTTCCAACGATTTATCGCTTAGCTGGTACAGCACAGCACCAACAAATGCATCGCCGGCACCGGTTGTATCGACAGGTGTTACAGCAATACTGGGTACGGTAATTGTTTTATTATTTAGCCCGAGCATGGTGCCCTCTTTGCCCAGCGTAATTGCAAAAACCCCTGGGGTTTTTTCAAATAATATGGTTACTGCATCGGCTAATGTTGCTGCACCTGTAATTAGCAATGCCTCCTCATCACTCACTTTAAAAAAATGAGAACAGCTTAAAAAATTCCAGGATTGATCAACAAAATTTTGCGTGTCATTTCTAAATAGCAACTGCCTGTAATTAGGATCAAAACTTATGAATATATTTTTTAAAAGGGCCTTTTGTAACAAGCCCTGGTAGGCCTCCTGCAATGGCCCTGGTAAAAAGCCTGTGGCAGAGCCAAAATGAATGATTGAAAATTCATCCAGGTTAATAGCTTCCACTTCCTGCAGGCTTAACTGGCCATCGGCGCCTCGATTAAAATAAAAATCCCTCTCTCCATTTTCCATCAGCGAAACAAAGGCAAATGTGGTAAAATAGTTTTCGTCCTGTAGCATCCATTTGGTGGAAACACCAAAATCCTGTATCACTTCTATCAGGTGTTTTCCGAAAGGGTCAACACCCACCTTAGCGGCCAATTCAACACTTCCACCTAAAGCCGCAATTGCTGCTGCCACATTGGTAGGGGCGCCGCCTGCTTTTTTTAAAAAATTATTGCCGTCAGAAAGTGATTTGCCTTTATCGGTGCAAATCATATCTATCAAAGCTTCGCCAATGCAGAGTATTTTGCTCATATAAATAGTATTTTTTTTCTATTACCATATCTTTTGTTCCCCAATAAGGTTGAACTTTATCTTAATTACAATTCGATAACGACCGCTTCTAATGGTTTTAATGTTTCACTTGCTGATACACAATTTAGAAACAATATCTTTTAAATCACCAATGCCATCACCAATATATTGCTGAGAAGGATCCTGCTCTAATGCCCACCACCACCCGCCAAACTAATTTCTCCTGTTGGTTTATCGCTTTTTATTAATAGCGTTAACGACGCGGCAATCAATAAAAAAATACCTGCAAATGAAATGGCATTTCTTGGGTCGCTATTTAAAAAATGGTTTAGAATAAACCCAAAAGTGGTTGTTTGAATAAACATGGGTATAACAATCATCATGTTGATAATACCCATATAAACACCATATCTTTCTTTAGGAATTTTACTTACTACCATTAAATATGGAATGCCCATCATACTGGCCCAGCCTATACCAAAACCAGTAATTGCAGGAAAAAGCAAATATTTATTTTCAATATGGGGAAAAGCCAGTAAGCCAATGCCAGCTAAGACTAAGCAACCAAAATGCACCGTCTTGGGTGAATATCTTTTTGCAAACCATACCAAACCAAAAGCACATAAAAAAGTTACTACATTGTACCAGCCATTTACCAAACCAGTCCAACCAACAGCCTTCTCATATAATTCGCTGCTTTTTTGGGGGGTTGTATTCCACACAGATAAGGCAACACTTTTAGAAGAATTTTGCCAGTAACAAAATAGGGCGTACCACTGAAATAAATAAACCAGTGCAAGTTGCCACATTACTTTGGGCATGTTTAAAACGGCATCAATTATTTCAATATTCTGTGCAAATAATATTTTAAGGGTTGGATGAGTTTGTGCATACTTCAAAATTTTTCTGAATAGGCCTCTTGAAAAAATGGCAGGAATTATCAGTAAAACAATTACGATGTATGCTATAATGGTAGTTAGTATTGATAAAAAAAACTGGATAACAGGGTGAGGCATACCTTTGTTTTTTTCTGTTAAGTCAGCTAACTCTTTTTCAGAAGGCGGTATTTCGGGAGTTGTTTTGATACTCCACAAAACAGAACCAATAGAACATACAGCGCCTAAAAAGAATGAGGCAAAAACCCAGGTAGGTAGTTTGCCTGTTTTACCAATAAAGATCATTGGGAAAATAAATAAGGAAACATTGGCCAATGTTTGTCCAAACCCTGTAAAAAAGCTTTGCGCCTGAAAGCCGGTTGGTTGCTGTGTTGCATCTAATTTATCTGCAATAAAAGCCCTGTAGGGTTCCATAGCGGTATTGTTGCCTGCATCTAAAACCCATAACAAACCGGCTGCCATCCATAAAGCACTGCTGAAAGGAAAAAGAAAAAGTGCGATGCTGCATATCATGGCACCGATAAAAAAATAAGGTGTTCTTCTGCCAAATTTTGGGTGCCAGGTTTTATCGCTTAATGCCCCAATTATAGGTTGTATAATTAACCCGGTGAGTGGGCCCGCTAAGTTTAGCCATGGAATTTCATCGGGCCTAGCACCTAAAAAATCGTAAATGGGGTTTACTGCACTTTGCTGTAAACCAAAACTATATTGAATGCCAAAAAAACCGACATTCATATTAATAATTTGCTGAAAACTCAAGTGTGGTTTTAATAATGACATATGCAGGCAATGGTTTTATGGCGATAGTGAAAGTAAGATAATTATAGAATTCCTGCAAGAGGTTCCTTGTCAATTTTCAAACGTTTGTTGTTGACATTTTTTGTGCCTTTCATAGTGCATCCACTACAAGGATTGACCCTCTACAAGGTAAGGGTCTGCATATAATTCCTGGTAAGGCACATCTTCTTTTACACAGGTCATCATTGCTGACAATGCCAGTACGCCTAATTTATATCCACTGGTTTCTACATAGGTAATTTCGGGGGTATATAATTTGGGAAAGAAATCGCTGTTG
>JANYFT010000060.1 GCA_025359625.1 Ferruginibacter sp. | reverse complement strand
TGGCATTAAACGTGACCGCCTTGTTTGGATAGGTGATGCACACCCTGAAACATCTACCATTGCTGCTGTTTTTGGTTACAATGATGTGGTGCCAAAAACATTGGATTTTGCCCGTGACATTACAATATTGCCAAACTATATGAACGGCATGATCTCTTATTCTATGTGGTGGGTAATAATCCAGCGTGATTGGTACATGCACAACGGCAATCTTGCTTATTTGAAGGAACAAAGGAAATACCTGGTAGCATTGCTGGATCATTACATGCAAAAAATAGGCACGGATAATAAAGAAAATTTAAATGATGGCATGCGATTTTTAGACTGGCCATCAAGCGAAAATACAAAAGGGGTTGATGCAGGTTTACACGCCATGTTAATTATGACGCTTGAAGCGGGTGCTGAACTCTGTACTATTTTAAAAGAAAATCCAACTGCTAAAAAATGCAAGGAAGCTGTAGCCAGATTAAAAAAATATGTACCCGATGCAAACGGTTCAAAACAAGCAGCAGCACTGCTTGCACTCTCGGGTTTAATGCCCGCAGAAAAAGCCAATACCGAAGTGATTGCGGTTGATGGAGTAAAAAAGTTTAGTACTTTTTTTGGTTATTATATGTTGCAGGCAAAAGCAAAAGCGGGCGACTACCAGGGTGGCATAAACGCTATCAGGAATTATTGGGGATCCATGATTCAATTGGGCGCCACAACTTTTTGGGAAGATTTTAATATAGACTGGTTGCCCAATGCATCCCGGATAGATGAACTGGTGCCACCAGGTAAAATAGATATTCATGGTAACTACGGCGATTACTGTTATAAAAATTTCAGGCATAGCCTGGCGCATGGATGGGCAAGCGGCCCTACACCCTGGCTAACAGAAAATGTACTGGGTATAAAATCAATGGCACCGGGTTGTAAAATAATAAAGGTAACGCCACACCTGGGCGACCTGAAGTTTGCGGAAGGAAGTTTTCCCACACCGTATGGAATCGTAAAAGTGAAACATACCCGGATGGCCAATGGCAAAATAAACTCCATCATCAATGCACCAAAAGAAATTAAAGTGATTAGAGAGTAAGGGAACTGGAGAGCTAGCTGCAATCGGATTGCCTATAAAAGAAATATACTTCGCAGGGAATAAATTAGTGATATTTTATTTTGTTCTATAAACAAATAAAGAAGGCTTCATTTAATTTAAAACGTAATTAAAGTTGCCCAATGATACTAATGTAAACGAGGGCGATGAAACGATGATACCCATGGTTTCAATGCCCGGACAAAAAAATGCATTTACGTTTTTGTCCCTTGTGAAAGAAATAATTTAAAATACCTCAACCTTAACAATGCACAAATCGACGTTGCTATTGACTGGGGTTTAAAAACAATTATTAACGACGCGTTTACCTATGTGCAGCAATTAATAAAAAATGCGTAAAGCGAACCCGGCCAATAGATTTTGCTTTGTTTGTTTTGCGGACAATGTGCTGTTTAGAGGATACACTTAATTTTCCTTTATATCGTTATTTATAACAATCGTATTTGCTTCTCCGGCAAATTCAATGGCATTGTCTTCCAGCAGTTTTTTTATCTGCAGGTTAATGGTTTGCTTTATGGTATCAAATTCACTCAATGGAATTGGTTCGGTAAAATATTCAATGATAATTGTTATCCCGTTTTTATTGATCTCTTTTAAAAAAACAGAATAAGGCAATAGGCCTTCGCTATTGCAGCTTACTATTTTCTTTAATCCGGCAATGATAATCTCTGTTTTGGCTACAGGAGTTTTTACAGATAATTCTAATTTTATTTCTGCTCTCCGTTGTGTTCTCATGCTCCAGTTATCAACAATAGAATCTACCATTTGCTTGTTGGGCATTGTTACTATTGTTTTGTCGCCGGTTAGTATCCTCGTGCTGCGTAATCCTATTTTTTCTACCCTGCCGGTTATATTATTTACTTTAACAGTATCGCCTGTAAAAAAGGGTTTGTCAAAAAATATAATAAAAGAAGCAATTAAATTTTCGAGGCTTTCTTTGGCACCCAGTGCCAGGGCGGCCCCTACAATACTTAGCCCTGTAAGTAAATTACCCAGGGGTTGATTAAAGCAGGCTTTTATAATTAGCAGGATACCAATTATTCCAATAATCACTTTTAAAAAATCCCTTAAAAAAACCACGAGTTGATTATCTCTTGCATCGGGTGTTTGATTGGCTTTTTCTTCCAATACAAAAGCAATAAAATCTGTCAGCCTCAATACCAACAAAATAAAGGAAGCAATGATAATACCTGTGCCAACCCTTGCAATAATATCAGCTGTTGTATGGCCATACAGTGTATATAGTAATATATCGGGGAAGGTTAGTTTATCAATAGCAAATACTGCAATCAATATTACCAGGAACCATTCAAAAGGCCCTACAACCAGGTTTACAAAACTTTCTTTGCTTACTGTTTTCCATACCCTTTTTACAATGCGGAAAAATAAAGAAACCAGGTAACGGGATAGATACCGCTTTAGTAGCAATGCCAGAACTATGGTACCGCCAACTATAAAATAGCTTCTAAGTGTATTATTAAAATAAACATGGTCTAAAAAATTCATGCCCTACGATATTTACAATGCTGCTTAATTATTTTACTAAAAATTGATCTAGTCCAGCTTTATTCAACACATACACTTTATTATTACCCACTTTTATTTGCACGGCTTCGTTAAAAGAAAATGGGAGTGCATGTTCCTGCAGATTTAAAGAGCCTTGTTTATATTGGTATAATGAACTGCCGCTAAAACCGTAGAGTGTATTGGCAATAACTTCAGTATTACTCCAGTTAAGAAATGGCAGCCTGTTCTTAAAAGCGCCATAATAATCAAACGTATAAAAACCTTTTGTTGTATCGTAAAGGTAAACAAATCTATCCCTGTCAACAATCTGTATGGGCGAAGGAATGGTATCAAATAAGTTCCTGAAATCTACTGTTTCCAAAAGCACCTCTCCATTGTCGTCAATTTTTTTTAGTTTGGCATCCCCTTCATCAAACAGCCAGATATTATTATCGTATGATGCAGCAATTGTTTTTACTTTAAAAATATTTTGCTTGCGCAGATTAATAGTATTGCGGATATTGAGGAACCGGTCGAGTACAACAATGGTAGAAAAGTTTTTGTAATACAGCAGTATTTTTAAAGGGTTGGTGGCATCAATAGAAAATAATTTACCATACTTGCGCACGTCGTTAAAAACTACATAATCACCATCAGGTGTAATCTTTTTTAGTTGATTGGTATTGCTGAGTAAATAAATATTATCTAAATTGTCAATGGTAAAATAAGAAAAATCCCCCGGCAAAGTTCTACTGTAAATAAAAGAAGAATCTTTTTGTGCACTGGCATAACTAACCATACAAATAGTGCAATAGAAAAACAATGCTATTTTATTATATGCTATCATTTGTTAAAATATTTAAGTGCTGTTGTTTCGCCATTAAATACGGCATAGCTATCATAATTTATCCACTCACCTAAATTGATGTAATGGCTGTTTTTATTTAAAGTAAAATCTATTGGAAGGTGCCGGTGGCCAAAAATAAAATAATCAAAATGCTCTTTTTGTAATAATTCTTTGCAATAAATAATCAGCCATTCCTCTTCTTCGCCTAAAAAAACTTCTACTTTTTGCCCGGCCAGTTCCCTGCTTTTTCTGGAAAAATAATTGGCAATACCCAAACCAAAAAATGGAGGTAAAATTCCAAACATCCACTGGCAAACGGGATTGCGAAAAACTTTCTTTAAAAATTTATATCCATGGTCGCCCGGCCCCTGGCCATCACCATGGCCTATTAAAAATTTTTTGCCGTTAAATTCAAATAGTGCTGGGTGATAATAAACAACAATGTTTAATTCGGTTTGAAAATAATCCCTCATCCACATATCATGATTGCCTACAAAAAAATGAATTTTAATGCCGGCATCCGTAAGCTCGGCCAATTTACCCAGCAGCCGCACATGGCCTCTTGGCACCACCAGTTTGTATTCAAACCAAAAATCAAACATATCACCTACAATAAAAATCTGCTCCGCATCACTTTTTATTACATCTAAAAACTGTACAATTCTTTTTTCCCTTTGCAGGCTGGCTACAGCATTGGGTGCACCGAGGTGAAAGTCGGAAAGAAAGTAAACATTTTTATTGGGATGTATGTTCATCAGTACTTTTTCTTCAATTGTTACCTTTCGCTATCCACCAAAAACAAATATACTTCTTTAGGGCCGTGCACTCCTGTAACCAGCGTTTTTTCAATATCGGCGGTACGGCTGGGGCCGCTGGCAAAAGTTATTAATGAAGGGATATTACCGGTGTATTTATCTTTTATTAATTGCAGGGCATCTTTAATTTCATACACTATCTGATTGGTGTAAGCAATGCAAATATGAATGGGCGAATATACACTAACGGTACGCCCGCTTTTTTGTGCTGCACTCATCACAATGGTACCGGTTCGTGCAACCAGGTATTCGCAACCAGTTATAGATGCATCGCAGCTTTCAAGATTAATGGTGTTACTAAATTGCGGATTCCATTTATCTTCATTGCAATAAATTTTCATCCATTCCTTAGCGGTAATTAATTGTTGAAGCTGGTTTTGCAAATCATTTTCATCTATACAAAAAACAAATTTGCCTTGTAATCTGGTGAATTCTCCGGCAAAAATAATATCCAATTCATCAGTAGCAGGCGGGTACACATTTGGTTCATCTGCACCTGGCGGAAAAGGCAAAGGCACCGGATTAACCAGTGCCTGCTTTATTTTATTCAATATATTTTCTCTTGCTGATGAATTACCCATAGCCGTTTAAATTACTGGCGGATTTTTTAATTCTTCAGGTAATGCTGTTTCAGGTTCTTTTGTAACTATATCTTCTGGTTTAATATCAAGGGCCTTTTTTTCTTCATAAGGCCTTTTACCAATCAATGCTTCCACATCGCTTTTAAACAACACTTCTTTCTTCAATAATTCTTTTGCCAGCAACTCTACATCACCCTTTTTTTGAATCAATAATTCTTTGGTTCTTATGTATGCCTGGTTTATTAATTTACGCACTTCCTCATCAATCATCTTACCCGTTTCTTCACTAAAAGGTTTTGTGAAAGTATTCTCCTGGTTAGGATCATAATAGCTGATATTGCCCACCTTGTCATTCATACCATATACAGTGATCATACTGTATGCGATCTTGGTAATTTGCTGCAGGTCATTACTGGCGCCGGTACTTATTTTCCCAAAAAAAATATCTTCACTGGCCCTGCCACCAAGGGTCATACAAATTTGATCCATTAACTGATCTGTGTTGTACAGGTATTGTTCTTTTGGAGTATATTGGGCATATCCCAATGCAGCAGAACCCCTTGGCACAACCGTTACTTTTAATAATGGATAGGCATGTTCCAAAAACCAGCCACAAATAGCATGACCAGCTTCATGGTAAGCGATAATTTCTTTTTCTTCCGGTGAGATGATTTTATTTTTCTTCTCCAAACCACCAATCACCCTGTCAATAGCATCCTGAAAATCGCTCATATCCACAGCTTCTTTATTTTTTCGGGCTGCTATCAAAGCAGCTTCGTTACAAACATTGGCAATATCAGCACCAGCAAAACCTGGTGTTTGTTCAGCCAGTTTATAAATATCCAGGGTGGTTGATATTTTGATAGGAGCAAGATGTACTTTAAAGATAGCTTCTCTGCCCACCATATCAGGTTTGTCAATAGTTATCTGCCTGTCGAAACGGCCCGGACGAAGTAAGGCCGTATCCAATACATCAGGCCTGTTGGTAGCCGCCAAAATAATAATGCCGAGATCAGTTCCAAAACCATCCATTTCCACCAACAATTGGTTAAGGGTATTTTCCCTTTCATCATTGCTCATCATCATGTTCTTTCCCCTTGCCCTGCCTATTGCATCAATTTCATCTATAAAAATAATGCAAGGTGCTTTTTCTCGTGCCTGTTTAAATAAATCCCTCACACGGCTGGCACCAACACCTACAAACATTTCCACAAAATCACTACCACTAAGGCTGAAGAAAGGAACTTGTGCTTCGCCGGCTACTGCTTTTGCCAGCAATGTTTTACCGGTACCCGGAGGTCCGATTAACAAAGCTCCTTTTGGAATTTTACCGCCCAGCGCTGTATATTTTTTTGGATTTTTTAAGAAATCTACAATTTCCATTACTTCCACTTTTGCTTCATCCAAACCGGCAACATCACCAAAGTTGATGTTAACCCTAGATGCCTTATCAAATAGTGTAGCTTTTGATTTGCCAATATTAAAAATGCCACCCGGGCCTCCACTACCACCGCCTGGTCCACCAACCTTACGCATCATCATTACGAACAACAGGCCGATTAATAAAATAGGTAAAAGCGTGCTAACAAGCTGACCAAACAGTTCCCCTTCATCATCGGGTGAATCGGCAATTTCCTGGATGTTGGGGTATTTTTTATAAAAATCCTG
>JANYFT010000059.1 GCA_025359625.1 Ferruginibacter sp. | reverse complement strand
GTGTACCAGCCTTCCAGGTTTTTGCCATTGAATAAATGCACCGTTGCAGCGGGTACTACGAGACTTGCTTTTTTTGAAACCTGCGAATGGCCAGTTACCGGAAAAAGAAGCATGCTGCCAATAAACACTACAGGGATGATCATTATTTTTTTCATAAAAAAAATTCGACAGTTAGTACTAAAAAAAATTGAAAATAGCATTTCTTTAGGCAAGCGGTAAAAATATCAGTCGCATACTTACTAATTCTGTTATTGCGACTGCTTTAAGCATTCCTTTACCTTATTTCTTACACCACATTTAAGAACTTCCTGGCGAGTTTTCTTTGCTCAAGTTCCTGCGCAATAAGCTAAATAAACTTTAATTAATGATACACTTCCCTGACAATTTTTCTGTGTGGAAAAGTTAGTTTACTGTAATTCAGCGCATTAGGCTGTCAGCGTAGTTTTACTCAACGTAGTTTTGTAGGATTTTGGGGAAATGAGGCTTATTTTTGCCCTGCATCACACATTCACAGATGCATGCAGTAATACCCGTACATAAAAGCCGTAATCTGATTACACACCTTAACTGCAATTTTTTCCTCCAATACTTTTTTGAATTACTGTTTTAAAAGATACATTTCTTTTAAGTATTTCTTTACTAAAAACAGTACAAATGAAAATGACTATTTGTAAACAAATTGGTTTGGTGAGTATGCTGGTGATTTTTTTTAGCCAGGCACATGCACAAACGCAAAACGAATTGTTGTTACCGTATTTACTCCACGATTCGCTGGCAGTAAATAAAACGGTCGACAACAATGTTGCAACATTTATTCCTTTGCAATCTAATGTTCGTAAAGCTGTTGATCGGTATCTTGATGAAAATGCAGAGATACTGGAGATCATCAAAAAACGGAATAGTGCTGCCTTTAAAACCATACAAAAGATATTGGTGAAACATGGAATACCTGCCGGGTTAATGTATTTAGCAATAGTAGAATCGGAATTAAAGAACAGTGCCACTTCCAGGGTAGGCGCTGCAGGTATTTGGCAACTGATGCCTGAAACCGCAAGATCATTTGGTTTAGAAGTGAATGCTAAAACCGATCAACGCAGGCATACATGGCAAAGCTCGGTAGCGGCGGCTACTTATTTAAAAGCATTATACCATCAGTTTGATGATTGGTTACTGGTAGTTGCTGCTTACAACTGTGGTGCTGGCAATGTATTTAAAGCGATCAAACTATCGGGTAGCCGTGAGTTTTGGAAAATGCAACGTTTTTTACCAGCCGAAACAAGCACCCATGTAAAGCATTTTATAGCCACCCATTTTTATTACGAAGCAAATGGAAGTGTGGTTACGTTAACCAAAAAAGAACGCCTCCGTTACCTTGCTTCTTTGAATGAAATGGTTGTTAAAAATGATGCCCCTGCACCGGACGACTGCCCTGCTTCACTTGATCAACTTTCTAATTGTACATTGATTGATCAGCATGAAGGAGTAATGCTAGTTAAGTGAAAAAATAAAAATATTTGCGGAAAAATTATTCTTGAAAGAGCAGTTGCAATAATGCAATCGCTCTTTTTTTATCCCTATAGGTGAGTCTTGGCGGAAATTTAAAAAGTCTACAACCTGCATTGACTGCGGGAAGACACTAAAGGGAAAAATTTAGATTGTTTGTATAAAATAAATCAAAAATTTATACCAGTAAACTTGATGTGTTTTTCCCCCAACAAAGTATTTGTTTGGGGATTTATTTTCGCATATAAGGGAGCATAGTTACAAATTTTCTTTAAATGTATCTCCCTGGCTAATATCTCCTGTTTCATAACCTTTCTTAAACCAATACATTCGTTGTTGAGAAGTGCCATGTGTAAATGCATCGGGAACTATGGTACCTGTTGCCTGCTTTTGCAAACGGTCATCGCCAATTGCATTGGCTGCATTCAGCGCTTCATCAATATCGCTGGCATCCAACACGTTTTTCATTTTTTGATCATAATGTGCCCAAACACCCGCATAAAAATCTGCCTGCAGTTCCAGCATTACGGAATATCTATTGGCACCTGCTTCTGCGGATTGCTGGCGAAGCCTGCTGATCTTTTGCGAAGTGCCATTTAATTTTTGTATGTGATGGCCCACTTCATGCGCTACTACGTAAGCCATAGCAAAATCACCTGGTGCATGCAACTTGTCCTGCATTTCCTGATAAAAAGAAAGGTCAATATACAACTTGCTGTCCTCAGGACAATAGAATGGACCCGAAGCTGAGCTCGTGTTGCCACATGCAGAAGCTACTGCATCCCTGTACAACACCAATGTTGGTTCTGTATATTTTTCCCCATGATCGGCAAATATTTTATTCCATACATCTTCGGTGTCTGCCAGTACTACTTTTACAAAATTTGCTCTTTCATCATCTGCTTTTTTTTCTTCAGTAGACATGGGTGCTTGCTGCGATCCCGGTGAAACTGAAATTTGTGACGGATCTGCGGGCGCACCACCCAAAAAGGTGTACAGTAAATAAATAATTACGCCGATTACACCGCCTCCCGTTGCTATGCCGCCACCAGATAAACCGCGGCGGTCGTCAATATTAGTACTTTCTCTTCTTCCAAACCATTGCATACATGAAAATTTAAATGGTAAAAATAATTTTAATACAAAATCCTATATTGTCGTTGTCTACATATTGCGTACCAGATTATTGTGGATTGTTTAAGGCTAATTGTTTTTAAAGAAAACAAAATGAAGTCGGCAGCCTCGCAAACAGTACGATGGCAGAAAAAGAAATCCTTTGCATTTTTTAATTTACTAATCAATGTAAATTTGAAAAAAATAATTACACAAACCTGATGACGGGTTATACTAATTAAACACAAACGAGATAATAAAAATCAGTAACAAAACACAATGACTAATAAAAATATAACTGTAATAGGACTTGGAGGTGTTGGTGGATATTTTGGTTTTAAAATTGCACAAAAAAATACGCATAACGATAACATTAAAATAACCTTTGTGGCCCGTGGCGAAACTTATGAAACTGTAAAGAAGAATGGTCTCACACTTCTTTCAGCAGAGCATCCAAATCCCGTTGTTACACCTCACCATCTTATAAAAGTACTATCAGCAATTATTGAAACGGATTTAATTATTATTTGTGTTAAAGAATACGATCTTGAAAAGGTGTGTGCTGAATTGAAAGAAAAAATTACTGACAACACTGTGCTATTACCCTTAATGAATGGTGCAGATATTTACGATAGAATTAGGAAAATAATAAACAATGGCATAGTGCTTCCTTGCTGCGTTTATGTAGCATCACACATAAAAGAAAAGGGAATAGTAGAGCACAAGGGAAATGCTGGGAAAATAATAATCGGGAAAGACCCTCAACATAATAATTTTGAGCCCCAATGGGTTATTGATTTGCTGAAAGATGCGGGAATAGATATTGTTTATAAAGAGAATCCCTTTTCGGATATCTGGACAAAATTTTTCTTTATTGCAAGTTTTGGTTTGGTATCAGCAAGGTATAATAAATCTATAGGGCAGGTTAATGGGGATGCAGATTTAAAAACAAGAGCAACTTCAATAATGCAGGAAATACAACAAATAGCCATCAGGAAAAAAATAAATCTTCCCGAAAATATCATAGAACTTACCTTTCAAAAAGCAGCCACTTTTCCTTTTAACACACCTACTTCTTTACAATTGGATGTTCAATCAAAAAAACAAAATACTGAATTGGAATTATTTGCTGGAGCAATAATTAATTTCGGTAAACAATTAAACTTGTCGGTAATTGAAACTGAAAAAATTTATAAAGAAATAAAGCAAATGGAACTGAACTAAAAAGTAATACCACTAACAAATCATTGCAACACATCAGCACCGCCCCGGCTGTTTATTAATTGATTGCAGGATTGGTTTTTATTATTTTTTTGTTACGGATAAGTTGGACAAAGTAGGGAGTTAAATAAAATCCTTTAAAATGAAATATGTATTAATTATCCATGAAGTAGAAGAATATACAGCCTGGAAAAAAATATTTGATACCGCAGCGGGTATTAGAAAGGCAGCGGGAGAAATAGCTTACCAGGTACTGAAGTACGAGCATGAACCAAATAAAATTGTTCATTTTTCAAAATGGTCGTCTATAGAAAATGCCCGGCTCTTTTTTGAATCTGCAGCTTTGGTTAAAATAAGAACAGAAGCAGGAGTTAAAGCGCCCAATTTTATTTATCTGGATCAACTTGAATCGGGGGTTTTATAATTTGTATGATACAGATAATGGCACTTTCCTATACCATTCCTTTAGTGGGCGCAATCCTTTGCTGTGTACCTTTATTAATGTTCTAAAAGTATTGAACTATCACCACAAAATCTTTAGTGTTGACAGCTTTATCTGTTGGTCTATATCCCAATACTGTCTTTTCAAACAAGTAATGAAAGTGTTATATGGCTGGTGAAATCTATTTATAAAATGATATCTTTAAACTTTAATGTATAAAATTTATTGTATGGTATTTATCAGTAAAAGGCAACTTATATACAGGGCAATATTTTTATTGCTTGCTGCACAGCTAATATGCACGTCTGCATTTTGCCAACAGATAAATTTTATTATAGACCCCGGTAAAAGGGCACAGACAATTACCAACTTTGGTTCCTCCGGCGCCTGGTTTTCTGAAGGTATCGGGAAATACTGGCCCTTGCATACAAAAGAAAAAATGGCACAGTTACTTTTTAGTAAAGAAGTTGATAAAGCCGGAAACCCCTTGGGAATAGGCCTTTCGGCCTTCAGATTTAACATTGGAGGTGGCACGGCAGAGCAGGAAAATAATAGCGGCATCAGTGATCCTGTTAAAAGGGTGGAATGTTTTCTGGCACCCGATGGCTCTTACAACTGGAAAAAACAGTCGGGCTATTTATGGTTTGTAAAGAAGGCCGTTGCTTATGGAGTAAAAGACCTGATTGCCTTTAGCAATACACCTCCTGTACAATTTACAAAAAATGGATTGGGGTTTAAAACAGAAAAGAATTTTGAAGCCAATTTAAAAGAAGACAAGTATGGGGCTTATGCCAATTTTTTAACCACCGTATTAAAACATTTTGATAAGGAGGGCTTGCATTTTAATTACATAAGCCCGGTAAATGAACCGCAGTGGGATTGGTCAGCGGCATTTGGAAAAATGAACCAGGAAGGATCACCCTGGCACAATGAAAATATTTATAAAATTGCCGTTAGCCTCGACAGTTCTTTATCTGCCAACAAACTCACTTCTAAAATTATTATTACAGAAGCTGGTATGTTAACTGCACTCTACGCTGGCAACGGTCCTGCTCAAAGCCAGTTGCAAAAACTTTATGCAGGTGATAGTAAATTATATGCAGGCAACCTTTCGAATTTATTGCCAGTAGTAGAAGGGCACAGCTATTTTACCGATTTTGGAGACAGTACTATTGTTAAAGTTCGCAAAAGTGTTGGCGACAGTGCTGCAAAATATAACCTAGGGTTCTGGCAATCAGAATATTGTTTATTGGGTGATGGGTACAAGGAGGGAAAAAAGGAAAAAGTACCTGCAATAGATTGTGCACTTTTTGTTGCCAAGATGATTCATAGTGATCTTGTTATTGCCAATGCAAGTACCTGGCATTGGTGGAATTCATGGGAGCCAGGGGATGCTGATTTTGATACACGCTATTATTTGCTTGCTTTAAAAAATAATGCAGCCAATACCAGGGGTGATTTTACTGTTACAAAAAATCTTTGGGCTTTAGGACAGTATAGCCGGTTTATTACGCCAGGCATGCAACGTATCATCACCGCCAGAAGTGATGGATTGACCGATATGCAGGCAGCACAGGAGGTGATGCTGTCAGCCTTTACCGATAGGAAACAGATAGTAGTAGTGGCTATAAATTATACCCAATCAACAAAAGAAATTGGCTTGCAAATTCCGGGGGTGAAGAAAATAAAATCGGTAAAACAATTTGTAACAACTGCAGCAGCAACAGATAATATGAAACCCTTGCCCGTAAGTTCTGTTAACAAAATTTCATTGCAACCAAGATCGATTGCTACCATCATTTTAAACGTTCAGTAAATAAAACAGGCCATGGAAAACTGATTCACAAATATATTGCATCACTGGTTGTCTTATTAATCATAGTAATGGTAGTTGCTGTCTAAATAGTGAATGGCAAACTGGTTGCTGATCTTTCATTCCTGCAAAACAAAATACAAAGCTGGATGGACAGCGATTATACCGTGAGTTCTCCACCTGAATTTTGCGGCACTTGATCATCCTGTGATAAATTACCCCCAATATTCTGTCCTTTATATTGCCCCCACATTTTAGTAAATGATGCCCCATAATAAAGTATCATAGCTGAATAAAACACAAACAGCAGCAGTAATACAATAGAAGCCGAAGCTCCATAAATATTGTTGATATTGTTATAGGTAAGCAATAGGTGAAGCAGCATTTTACCAATAGAAAACAGCACACTGGTAAACAAAGCGCCGGCCCAGGCAATACCCCATTTTGGGCGGCTGTCACTGAGATACCGGAATATGATTAAGAACCAAATTGCGATGATAAACACAGAGATGGTAATCGCCAATGCCTGATTAAATAGCGCCGATAAGGAGGGGAATATTTTAATGAAATAATTTCCAATAAACACCTGTACCGTTTCAATAAAAACACCTACTGAAAATAATAAGCCTGAAACGAATATCACTACCAGCGATTGCAACCTGGATTGTATATTTGTCATTGCTTTCTTGCCCGCAAGTTTTGGTACAGCCCAAATTTGATTAATAGAACTCCGGATAATCTTGAATACCGTGGTGGCTACAAACAGTAAAAAAATAAATCCCAATAGGGTTGCCAGCCAGTTAAAGGATAATTTTTTCACTGCAATGATTACCGAAACTATCTGGCGTACCGCCTCCTGCCCTAATGTGTCTGACAAACCAATGATAAGTTCGTGCTTGATGGTGTTCGGATCAATAAACAAACCAAACACCTGCACCAATATGATGAGGATGGGCGGCAGTGCAAACATGGTGAAAAATGCAGTGGCCCCCGCCATTTTTAATGGATCATTTTCAAGGAACAATTTTAGTGCATTTTTTAAAGTTATGCCTACTGCTTTTAGAGTATTGATCATGTGCGGTAATTATAAAAATCAGGGGCGAAATTGTGCCAGATTTATTATACTATTAAAGATACTCTTTCCAATGAAGGTAACTAACTTACCCATCGGTAACGCAGGAAAAATTGCGTCCGCTGCAAAGATTTATCCAGCAAAAATAAACCTGCACTTTATTAAATACGGGGTTAACCTGCTATTCACACAACCCTCTCACCTTGCTGTATTGTTTAGTGAACGGCGGGAATAATGAAAGCAAAATTTTGAAAAAATTTTGTGACCTTCTTTTTACATTACTACCGGTGAACCAGCGGCAATAAAATATATATTAGCTGGAAGGTAATGTTGTATCAATAGTCCTATCCTCCAATCAATTTTGCTTCATTATCTTTAATAGTAAATGCAGCATCTTTTAACCCATATCACAAAATATCACCCGCTGAGTGCAACAGCCCAAAGTGCGTTACAGGATTGTTTTGAAAAAATAGTGCTTTCAAAAAACGACTGCTTATTAAAAGAAGGGCAAATATGCAGGCACTTGTATTTTTTAGAACATGGTGCGCTAAGGGGTTTTTATAACCTGGATGGAAAAGAGATTACGCATTGGTTTGGTTTTGAAAATGATTTTGTGACTTCCTTTTACAGCTTTACCACCCATAAACCAGCGGTGGAAAATATACAATTGCTGGAAGGCAGTATTTTATGGGCTATTTCAAAAGACACTGTAGCAGACCTCTTTAACCAGTATCATGAAATTGAAAGGTTGGTGAGGATCGCCTATGAAAAATATTATATCCGGCTGGAAGAAAGGTTTGTAAATGCCCAGTTTAAAACAGCCAAAGAACGTTATGAAAACCTGCTGCTTCAAACTCCACATATAGTAGAAAGGGTGCCGCTTGGTTGTATTGCTTCGTACCTCGGTATAAGCCAGGAAACATTAAGCAGGATACGCAGTCAGTTTTAACATTTACATTTTCTGTTTTTGACAATGGTCAAAAATTATGGGTGAAGATGCAGATAGTTTTGTTGCATAAAAAATAATTATGGAACAAAAACAACTACAACCGCCCTCTGCTGCTTTTATCGCAGCATCATGGTCAGCTCTTTTAATCGGTATTATCGCCTTCATCATTGGCTTATGGAATTCCAATATGCAACTGAATGAAAAGGGTTATTATTTTACTGTTTTAATGTTTGGGCTTTTTTCATCCATCTCGGTTCAAAAGGCCGTCCGAGACCAATTGGAGGACATCCCTGTTACCAACCTATATTATGGCATTGCCTGGTTCAGCTTCATCTTAACTATCGTATTATTAACGGTTGGTTTATGGAATGCGGAACTTGAAAAAAGTGAAAAAGGGTTTTACGCCATGTCTTTTGTATTGAGCCTGTTTGCTGCCGTAGCGGTGCAAAAAAATACCAGGGATGTGAGGGCTTCCAAAACAAACGAACCTTTGTAAAGTAAAAAATGTAGCATGGCTAATGTAGCATTTATGTCTGGACCGTACCGGCTAATACAAATAGCCTGCTACATTATTGCTGAAAAAACTGCGTACATGCTGCTGAAATAATATCTTTGAAATATTATTTTTTGAACAATTGAATATCCATAGCAACCAATAAAATTTTTATGACCGGAATTATCCATTTCGAGACTTTTTTGCTGACAGGCATTTTATTAAATCTAACACCAGGCAATGACACCATTTTTATTTTGACAAAGAGTATTGGACAAGGCAAAAAGGCAGGCATTGTTTCAGCATTGGGTATTGGTACCGGAAGTATGGTGCACACCATTTTAGCGGCATTTGGGCTGTCTGTGATTATTGCTCAGTCCATATTGCTTTTCAATATCATCAAATATGCGGGCGCAGCTTATTTACTTTACATCGGTTATAAAATGCTGATTGATAAAAGCCAGTTAAATAACGGCGATATAACAGGAAGTAAATCGATTGACTATTTTAAAATATACAGGGCTGCAATTTATACCAATGTTTTAAACCCTAAAGTGGCTTTGTTTTTTATAGCCTTTCTCCCTCAATTTATTGACCCAACCTTAAAGAATACCGTGTTGCCTTTTCTTGCACTTGGGTTAACATTTATAACAACAGGGATGATCTGGTGTTTGATATTAGCCACCTTTGCTTCAGCAATTTTTGCCAGATTAAAAAACAATAAAAAAATATCAAGGTACATCAACAAGATCTGCGGTTTAGCTTTAATAGCACTTGGGGTAAAAGTTGCATTGACAGACAGAAAGTAAAAATAATATTTGCCTGCCTGCATTGCAAAGGCTTTTGTTTTTTTACTAAAAATAATAATCCGCCATGGGCTCTTGGGCAGGAGGCATTATAATCATGGCGCCCATAGTGTGGCAAAATTTTTTATTATTCCAATGTGGCCTCGCCAGGAATCGAACCTGGATCTGGGGCTTCGGAGGCCCTTATACTATCCATTGTACTACGAGGCCGGATTATCCTTTATTTTCCAAAATGGCTGATATTGCTTCCAAATATTTTTACAGCAATAGCCAGTAATATTACACCAAAAAATTTTCTAATAATCATCATGCCATTGGGACCCATAAAATTTTCTATCCATTTCAAAGATTTCAATACCACATATATAACTACACAGTTAATAAGGATGCCTAAAAAAATATTCACATCCTCATAGTTGGCTTTTAAACTCATAATGGTAGTAAGCGTTCCCGATCCGGCTATTAAAGGGAAAGCTATGGGTACCACGCTACCACTTTTAGCATCGCCATCCGATTTAAAAAACTCATGGCCCAACACCATTTCCAACCCAATTATAAATATCACAATGCTTCCGGCTACTGCAAATGATTGTACATCCAGCCCCAATAAATTAAGAAACTGCTTTCCAATAAATAAAAATAGAATCATTAATGCACCCGATGCTAAAGTGGCCTGGGTAGAACGGATTTCACCGCCCATCTTCATTCTTAGCGAAGCTAATACAGGGATATTACCTACCATATCAATTACCGCAAACAGGGTAAAAGATACCGTCAATATTTCCTTTATTGCTATTTGATGAAAATCCATGCAGCCCGAAAATTTTTGCAAATATACATTTTCAAAAATGGGTAACTGTTATAAATAAGAAGGTTAATGTGTTTCTTTTTCATGAACAGAATTGGAGTACCCTGTTGCTGTAAAACTCCATAGCCTCTTTTATAAATTGAATTTTAATTTTATACCCCCATAATAATTTTCGGGTGCAGAAGGATTAAAATACCTGTTGCCTGCTGCATTTAAATCATTACCCAGGCTATACGGCGTGTTGAAGGACCTGTCGAAAGAAAAATAAATTTCCCCCTCCATCATTTTGCATAATTTTCTTTTGTAGCCCATCTTGCCCATTAATAAATTGTATTGAGAAGCAAAGAAAGTATTGGCATCATTGAGTGGTAATATATCTGTGTAGCTATAAGTTAGATTTGCATAGAGCCCGCTTTTAGTAATTATATCTGTCCCCAATAAAAATACGTTAGGTGGCGTGCCGGTTAGTTTATTGCCGCTGTAATCATTGGCAACCTGTTTATACTCTTTAAACCGGGCCCTAATGCTGGTATAATTGCTCCAGAATTTTAGCTCCTTCACAAATCCATTACTGCTGCGGATGGGATAATAATTTACAGCCATTTCAAAACCATTCTGTTTGGTTTTGCCGGTGTTTACAAAATAGTCGGCACCACTTGCATCCCTTCTTGTTACAATGGTATTACTGAGGTAAAAAATATAATAAGACGCATCAATAAATAATTTATTTTTTACCAGTTCGCCTCTAAAACCCAATTCATAATTCACGGCTTTTTCAGCATCCAGGGCAACATTAAAAATACCGGCAGAAGGCACTATCTCATCTATCGTTGGAGGAGAATACCCCTTACTAACTGTGGCATACACACTGTAATTTTTATTGATCTTTTTTAGCAAAGAGATACGGGGTATAATAACCGGATCAAAGGTTTTATTGATAGTATTTACCGGCCGTTTATTTAATCTTGTAAAACCATAATTATAATTGTTGTAACTAAGCCCGGCATTGATGATAAAATCTTCTGCAAGGCTGATATCTGTTTGTAAAAAAACATTGTATTGTGTGGCGCCAATCTCATCATCAAACTGTAAAGTGTCAGGCACGCCGAGTTTATTACCAAAAGTTCTGGTACTCGTAAAACCATATTGATACTCGCCGCCAAAATGAACCGTAACATGATTGTTATGGTATTGGGTAATGCTTCGGCCTCCAATGCCCTGCTCTGTTTTGCGCTGGTAATTTAAAATGCTGGGGTTTTTAAAACGGGTGTTGGAAGTGTAAATGCTGGTAGTATTATTCCAGGCTGAATTAAACTGATAGCTATGTGCAAAGCCAGCATAAAATGTTTTTACAAACAAAGCTGCGTGTTGATTTTCAGCACTGTTAAAGGGACCGCCTGCCGGCCTTGACTGACGCGGATTAGCAGCTATTTGTGCGGCAGTTAAACCGCCGGGTGTTTGATAATAAAGATTGCTGTAAAAAATATTGGTGCTGATGGTTTGTTTTTTATTTACTTCAAATGAGCCGGTGTAGTTGGCCACATCACGGCGCATATTGGTATTATTACGCCATCCATCACTTTGCTGGTGTGCGTAACTAAAAGCCACGTTCGAATTATCTGTACTTTTTTTATACCCCACATTTGTCTCCAACATCCCCCAACTACCAGCCAGGGTATTCACGCTAATGCTATGCTCGTCTTTATCGGCACTACTACTGCTTAGCAATACCACACCACCCGTACCAGCACCGTATAGACTGCCACCCGGGCCTTTTATAATTTCAATTTTACTCACATTGCTAAAGCCCAATTGGTTCAGGTAGGTGTTACCGTTAGCGTCTGTAAAAGGTATACCGTTCCAGTAAACTTTTACATTGCGTACACCAAAAGGAGAACGCAATAAATTACCCCTGATAGACAAACGGTAACTACCCGGGCTGCGTTCATCCATCTTAACTCCGGGTACTGTATTTACTGCCTGCAAAATGGATGCATTGCTATACCGTTCCAGGTCGGCTTTACCCAATACCGTTACTGAAGCCGGGATATTTTTTAAAGTAGTATTTCTTTCAAAAGCTTTTACTACTGCCGTTGATAAAACTGTACCGGAAAGATGGAGCGTAACCTTAATTGATTGTCCTGCTTTATAAATGTTGTTTTGTGAGAGAAAGCCAATATGAGAAAAGGCTATGGTTAATTTGGCGCTGCTATCACTAAATTGAAACATCCCTTCTTCATCCGTAACCGCAATAGATTTGTTTGCCACACTAATAGTTACACCGGCTATAGGCTTTTCATTTTCTACACTCAATACTACCCCCTTAAAATTATTTTGTGCCATCAGCAATGTTCCTGAAAAACACAGTAGAAAAATACCAATGAATTTATACCGCATAATTGTTTTTAAAATATACAATTGTATTTATCAAATAAGTTCTTCGGCAAATGTAATGGAATTGAAAATTTGAGCTTTATCTTTCTAAAGCCGGTATTACATTCTGCGTATATTTATTTCAATTGAAATACAGGAAACAGCAGTATTCTTATCAATTTATTTTACGTTTTTTTATAGCAACAAAATAATTTATCAGCAAAACAACTATCAATATTATTAATCCAAAAAACTCTCTTGATTCTTCAATCCAGGGTTGCTCCGCCTTCATGCTTTCTGCTATATTTTCTGCATGGTGCTTGTTCAACCAATCAAGCAGGCCGTTTGTATCAAAAACTTTGTATACCGCATACATCGCATACACGGCTATCCCTAACCAATAAGCTTTTATATAATAACGGTTACGGGCTGCCAGCCAGCATAACACAGAGGTATACATGTAGATGGGCACCCATAGATATGGGTCAGGGTCATTATACTGCAGGGCTGCGAATACAATAAAAATCAGGCAAAATATTATATTGAATACTTTCATGGCAATTGAAATCAATTATTAAATAAAAATTTTGGAATAAAGGGATTCTTTTACAACTATAAAAAACTTTATAATTATTTCGCAATCTAAATAAAAAATTCTTAAAGAATGGCATCAATAAAAAGCGTTCCTGTCTTCTTTACTATCAATGATGCAGTCAGGTTTCTGTATTTGTTTTGTAGCTTATTGTCAGAGATAATTCTACTGTTAGGTTAACAATGAGATAGCACATTTTAAAGTTTGCCGACCTTTTCCTTTAAACTTTTAAGGTACTTAAATTCAAGGGCGGCCACCATTTGATACCATGCAATGATACCATTAACTTGACAATACATTGTATCCCAATGCCATTTGCTTGTTGAATAATATTTCAGTATAATTTTTTTACAACCCAAAGCTTTCATAGATTACATTACAATTGTAATAACGACACTTAAAGCCATCTCAAAAATGAAAAACAACAACCCTGGTTATCGTAAGTATTTTCTTAAATTGATCCTCCCAGCATTTATTAGTTTTCTTTTTTCCTGTAACAATACTGATACAACGATTAAAACTGAAAGTAAAGAAATCAAAACAGACAGTCTTACAGATGAACAGAAGCATTTGCCAGAAAATGCTTTAAAAGGTCTAACCATTGCAGCAGGCCTGGAAGTGCATGCCTTTGCCACAGAGCCCATGCTTAAAAATCCTACCAATATTGATGTGGATGATCGTGGCAGGGTTTGGGTTTGTGAAGCCTACAATTACCGGCCTTCCATCAACGGAAATCCAACCAATGCTTTAGGCGACCGCATCATGATATTGCAGGATAATGATGGCGATGGTAAAGCCGATACAGCTAAAGTATTTTACCAGGGCCCTGAGCTAAATGCGCCATTGGGTATTTGTGTGCTGGGTAATAAAGTAATTGTTTCTCAAAGCCCTAACGTATGGGTATTTTATGATGATAATGGCGATGACAAAGCAGACAGAAAGGAAGTGATGTTTAGTGGCATTGGCGGCAATCAGCACGATCATGGCGTGCATGCTTTTACATTTGGCCCGGATGGCAAACTGTATTTCAATATGGGTAATGAAGGGCACACCCTGAAAGATAAAAATGGTAAAGATGTATTGGACCAGGATGGAGATGTTATTGGCCCTAAAAAATATAAACAGGGAATGGTTTTTCGCTGCGATACCAATGGCACACATGTAGAATGTTTGGGCAGCAATTTTCGTAATCCGTATGAAGTAGCAGTTGACAGTTACGGCACTTTATGGCAAAGCGATAATGATGATGATGGCAACCGTGGCACCAGAATAAATTATGTAATGCAGTATGGCAACTATGGCTATACGGATGAAATGACCGGCGCAGGCTGGCAGGCAAACCGCACCAATGTGGAAGATTCAATTCCGTTAAAGCACTGGCATTTAAATGATCCCGGCGAAATGCCCAATCTGTTGCAAACTTTTGCTGGTTCCCCAACAGGAATGGTTATTTACGAAGGTTCTTTATTGCCGCAGCAATTTCATAACCAGATGATCCATACAGATGCCGGGCCCAATGTGGTGCGCTCTTATCCCGTTAAGCAAAGCGGCGCAGGTTATACAGGAGAGATTGTAAATATTTTAAAAGGAGACAAGGACCAATGGTTTCGTCCGGCAGATGTAGGCGTTGCCCCTGATGGCTCGCTGATAATTGCTGACTGGTACGATCCCGGTGTGGGCGGCCATGCAGCAGGCGATCAAACAAGAGGAAGGATTTATCGTGTTGCTCCTCCGGCATCAAAATATACTATTCCCAAAGAAGATTATAGTACAGCAACTGGTGCTATTGCAGCCTTGCAAAATCCTAATCTCGCTGTTCGGTATCATGCCTTTACTGCCTTACAAAAAATGGGAGCAGCAGCCATTCCGGCTCTTGAAAAATATTGGGCAACAGCCCCCGATACCCGCATGGGTGCAAGGGCATTTTGGGCGCTGGTAAAAATGCCTGGTGCAAATGCAAACCAATATATTCAGCAGGCTATTAAACTTACCAATGCCGATATGCGCATTACTGCCATAAGGGCCGCCATAGAATTGAATGCAAATATTATTGGTGTAGTAGGCGCATTAATTCATGATACAGATGCAGGGGTACGCCGGGAATGTGCGCTGGCATTGCGGCACAACAAATCTGCCGAAGCTGCTGAACTGTGGGCCACACTGGCCACACAGCATGATGGCAAAGACCGTTGGTATCTGGAAGCACTGGGCATTGGTGCAGACAGGCAATGGGATAAATTTTTTGCGGCTTATCTCACCAAAATAAACAACCCATTATTAACAGCCGCATCAAAGGATATTGTATGGCGTGCCCGTACAGAATTGGCCGTGCCTTTTATAGCTTCGCTGGCCGCTGATACTTTAGAATCTTTGCAAAACAGGTTGCGATATTTTAGAGCCTTTGATTTTAATGCAGGCCCGGCAAAATCAAAATTGTTACTAAAAATGATAGCCGATAATACCAGCAATGATATTGCATTGAACAAACTGGTGCTGCATGCCCTGGATATAAAAACAGTAACGCAATCCCCGGTTGCTCAAAAGGCATTGGCAACTGTTTTGCAATCAGTAAATGGAACAGGTGAATACATTGAACTGGTGAGCCGCTATGAAGTAAAATCTCAAAACGAAAACCTTCTGCAGTTGGCCATCACTAAGCCCAATGAATCTGTTGGTAAAGATGCCGCTGGCTTGTTATTTCGCCTGGGTGGCAGCAAGTTAATTTGGAATGTGGTTAACGGAAAAGATACTACGCAACAAGATCATCTGCTTGCAGCATTGGCAGGTGTTGGCAGCAAAGAATCAATTGATATGCTGCAAACCATTGCC
>JANYFT010000032.1 GCA_025359625.1 Ferruginibacter sp. | reverse complement strand
TGAGCGGGGCACCCGAGCAAATTGTAGATGCTAAAGAAAAAATTGATTTGATAGTTCAATACATTGAGCAAAACGGGCACATGAGTGAGAATTATTTTGAACAGATTTTAGGTGGTGATGATCAGCAGGTAGTAGATAATTTTATTGATCGCAACCCCAATGATGTGTTGGTATTTGGTCCTAATGGAAAAACGGTAAGAGCACGTACTGTTAACCAAAAACGTATGGTGACGGCTGTTGACAAAAACGATATCGTATTTGCCATTGGCCCTGCCGGTACCGGTAAAACCTATACTGCTGTTGCGTTGGCAGTAAGGGCATTAAAAAATAAAACTGTTAAAAAAATTATCTTAACAAGGCCTGCCGTTGAAGCAGGAGAAAACCTGGGCTTTTTACCAGGCGATCTAAAAGAAAAGATCGATCCTTATTTACGTCCGTTATACGATGCGCTGGATGATATGATACCTGCCGATAAACTGGGTTATTATATGACCACCCGGATAATTGAAATTGCTCCGCTGGCGTACATGAGAGGCCGCACATTGGATAATGCCTTTATTATTTTAGATGAAGCCCAAAATACTAACGACGGACAAATAAAAATGTTCCTTACCCGTATAGGTGCCAATGCAAAAGCCATCATTACCGGCGATCCAACACAGGTTGACCTGCCAAAAAATATGCGCAGCGGTATTGAAAAAGCTTTGCGCATTTTAAAAAATGTGGAAGGCATAGCGCACATTGAACTGGATGAAGAAGATGTGGTACGTCATAAGCTGGTAAAAGCAATTATTAAAGCTTACGATAAAGACAAGGAATTTGATATGGCTAATGAACGCAGGTAATAATAACACAGTATTTTTTTATAAGAGGTGGCTTTTATGCTGCCTCTTATTTTTTGTTGCAGCATGTTCAACAAATAATATGCGTTATAACAAACTAATATTTTCAGCCCAGGATTCTGCCAAAGCAGAAGCAATAACCCAACGTGCATTTATACAAATCAATGCTATTGAGAAAACAATTCATTCAGGAGATTTAATTACCCGGTGTGGCAACGATTTTACCAGCGAAAGTTTACGGCTGCTAAACCTGCACGATAAAACTTACTCCCACTGTGGTATCGCAAGTATTGAAAACGATAGTGTATTTGTGTACCATGCTTTAGGTGGTGAATTTAATCCTGATCAAAAAATAAGAAGAGATGCGTTTGGTTTGTTTTGTGAACCATACAATAACAGGGGAATTGGACTATTTAGATTTCAATTACCTGAGGCTATAATAACAAAAGTTATGGCTGTGGTAAAGCAAAATTACCTGGCGGGAATTATGTTCGACATGAAATTTGACCTTCAAACAGACGACCGGATGTAATGCGCAGAATTTGTTTACAAATCCTTTTTATCGGGTACCAAAAATAATTTATCGTTTACTATAAGTCATTTGAAAAACTTTACTTACGTAGGTGTTGATGATTTGTTTTTGAATCCTGTTTGTAAAGAATTGAAAAGAATTACTTATAAATAATAGTAAAGCAAAAAAATAAAATTATTTTTATCTCCTAAACAAAAATTTTTTATGAAAAAAATATTCATGGCTGTAGCCCTTTTAAGTGTATCTTTTTTATTTAAAAGTTGTACCGGTGGCCCTAATGGCGACCCCAAAGCAACGTTGCTGGCTTTTTTTGAAGCACTGGGTAAAAAAGATATGGAAGAGGCAAGAAAATTAGCTACGGCAGATAGCAAAAGCATGATTGATATGATAGAAACGGGAATGAAAATGTCGAAAGATCCCAAAGAAATGAATATGGATAAATTTGATAAGACTAAAATGGAATTTGGCAATGCTGTTATAGACGGGGATAAAGCAACGGTGCCTGTAAAAGAAAAAGGAAGTGGGGAAATGACAAATTTTACTTTAAAAAAAGAAAGTGGTGCATGGAAAGTTGCATTTGACAAATCGTCTATGATGCAGATGGGCATGGACAAAATAAAGGAAAAGAATCCCGGCGGAATGGATAGCTTAACTAAAAAAATGGATGAAATAAAAAACATGAACACCGACTCTCTAAAAGACCTGATGAATAATGGAATGAAATCATTAGACTCATTAAAAACTCTGATGAAAGAGAAGAACAATTAAATAAGCGTTATTTTTTTAAAAGCATCCTTTCTAACAGGATGCTTTTTTATTTTTGGGTATTATAAAGATGTTTAACTTTAATGATGAATATGAAATTATTTATTACCATTCTTCTTTTTGCAGCCTTAGCCTCCTGCAATGATACCCGAAAAAATCCCACATCAGATATAGATGTAGCCAGGGCTTTTATAAAAGATATACTCGAAAACGATTATAAAGATGCAAAGACATTGGTACTGGATGAAGAAATGAATAACCAGTATTTTGAATTATCTAAAAAAGATTTTGAAGGTAAAAGCAAAGAAGAACTTGAGCATTATAAAAATGCTGATATCATTATCAATGAATTAAAAAATGTAAACGATTCCGTAACCATTGTAAACTATTCTAACAGCTATAAAAAAAATGCAAAGAATGAGGTAAAAGTGGTAAGGGTAAATGGTCAATGGCTGGTTGACCTTAAACATACTTTTCAGGAAACCCCTGCTGCAAAATAATTCTATAACAACAAATGCACTAAAAAATTATCAATCAACATCACCACTCTAAAATTTTTATGTATGTACGTTTTACATCCCTGGCACGGAGCCCATTTTGGCGATAAATCTCCTGAAATTGTAAATGGCCTTATTGAAATACCGCAGGGTTCAAGGGCTAAATATGAGATTGATAAAAGCACCGGGCTATTAATATTAGACAGGGTGATACACTCCTCTTTTCATTACCCTGTTAACTATGGGTTTATTCCTCAAACACTGGGCGAAGATGGCGATCCGCTTGATATACTGGTAATGTGCAGCGAAAGTATCCAACCACTCTGCCTGGTAGAAGCTACCGTAATTGGCAACATGCAGATGATTGACAATGGTGAAAAAGATGATAAAATTATTGCCGTTGCCACCAAAGACCCAACAGTAAATCATTTTACCAATGTAAATGAATTACCCAAACATTTTATTGCGGTACTAAAAAATTATTTTGAGCAATATAAAGTACTCGAAAATAAAGTGGTGGAAATAGATGAGTTTCAGGATAAAGCTGCAGCATATAAAGTAATTAATCAGGCCATTGCATTTTATAAAACAACCTATCCTAACCATTAATGAATGAACATAAATAAACCAACAATGGATATGCAAACACTGATTATATTGATAATTATAGGTATTGCTGCAGGCATGTTAGGCGGCATGGTGGGTGTTGGCGGAGGAATTGTGATTGTACCAGCTTTGGTATTTTTTCTTGGATTTTCGCAAAAAATGGCACAGGGTACTTCTCTTGGTATTTTACTATTACCCGTAGGGTTGTTAGGCGTTATTCAATACTACAAAGAAGGATATGTTGATATGAGGGTGGTACTGATTATTTCTGCCGGCTTTTTTTTAGGCAGCCTGCTGGGCAGCAAATTAGCACTTAGTTTATCGCAGGAAACAGTAAAGAAAATATTTGCTGTGTTGTTAATTATTGTAGCCGTTAAAATGTTATTTTTTGATAAGGTAAAATCAGAAAATACTACACCATTACCACCAATAAAAAACGAGCTTTTTAAATAACACTTTTCTAATAAAAAATAGTCAATAAATATTGGGCGTTACCGCTAAGGCGGGCCGGGCTTTGAGCTGCAAGTACGGCACAAGCCTTTGCACAAACCATCACCGGGCTTTACGCTTCAATCCCTAACTCTGACACCCACAAAGTTTACACTTTTTTAAAAGCTAAACTTAATGTCACTCTGGCACAGTTACATCATAAAAGCTTATTTTTGCACACTAATTTTACTGATGAATACTTTATTAACTACCAATACAAAAACACACGACGAAAAAAGGCAGGGCGAAGCATTTGCCCCCTTTTCGGTAGATTCCAATCAATACAAAAAATTATTTTACATAGAAAGTTATGGCTGTGCCATGAATTTTGCAGATAGTGAAGTGGTTGCTTCCATACTTCAAAATAATGGTTTTGGTGCCACCAAAAATTTTGAAGAAGCAGACCTCATCTTTGTAAATACCTGCTCTATCCGTGAAAAGGCAGAAGCAACTGTACGCAAGAGGCTGACTGAATTCCGCAGGTTAAAAAAATCCAATCCGGGTATGCTGGTGGGTGTATTAGGCTGCATGGCCGAACGCCTTAAAGCAAAATTTATTGAGGAAGAAAAACTGGTGGATATGGTGGTTGGCCCCGATGCCTACAGAAGTTTACCTGGTTTAATTGAAGAAGCCGAAACCGGTCAAAAAGCGGTAAACGTTTTGTTAAGCCGTGATGAAACCTATGCAGATATTGCTCCCATCCGTTTAAACAGCAATGGCGTAAATGCTTTTGTAAGTATCATGCGGGGTTGCAATAATATGTGTTCGTTTTGTGTGGTGCCTTTTACAAGGGGAAGAGAAAGAAGCCGCGATGCCAATTCAATTATCAATGAATGTAAAACCTTATTTAATGATGGATATAGGGAAGTAACTCTGTTAGGTCAGAATGTTGACAGCTATCATTGGGTGAGAGAAAATACCAAAGAAAATGGGGAAGAAAACGCACCGGTAACATTTTCCTTGCTATTAGAAAAGGTTGCCCTGATTGATCCTTTATTAAGAGTACGGTTTTCTACTTCTCATCCTAAAGATATTACGGATGATGTTTTATTTACCATAGCAAAATATGATAACATCTGTAACTACATACACCTGCCTGTACAAAGTGGCAGCAGTAGGGTGCTGCAATTAATGAACAGGACTTATACCCGGGAATGGTACATTGCCAAAGTAAACCGTATAAGAGAAATTTTGCCCGATGCAGGTATCTCAACTGATATGATCACCGGTTTTTGCACAGAAACAGAAGAAGACCATCAGCAATCATTAAGCCTGATGGAGTATTGTAAATATGATCTGGCCTATATGTATTTTTACAGTCAGCGCCCCGGAACGCTTGCTGCACGAAGGTTTGAAGATGATATTCCAGAAGAAATAAAAAAAAGAAGGTTGCAGGAAATGGTTGATCTGCACAGAAGAAACACGTTGCAAAGTATGCAGCGTGATGTAGGTAAAACATGTAAGGTTTTGGTGGAAGGATTTTCTAAAAAAACACAAGATGATCTACAGGGTAGAAATGACCAGAATAAAGTGGTGGTATTTCCAAAAGGAAATTTTAAAAAAGGGGATTATGTTTCCATAAAAATAACTTCCTGCACGTCGGGTACTTTAATTGGTATGCCGTGCAAAGATTTATTCAATTTATAAATAAGGCAATAATAATTAACCTGTAACAAGGTTACACAAATAATTGAAAACAATATAAAATAATCATTCCTGGCGTTTTAATTTTTTTGAAACCAGGGTATTTTAATTATGGACTTACAATCAATTAAAAACCGGTTCGCCATCATTGGCAACTCCCCTGCCCTTAACCATGCTTTGATGGTAGCGACGCAGGTAGCCAACACAGATTTAAGCGTATTGATAAATGGAGAAAGCGGCGTTGGTAAAGAAATATTTTCACAGATCATTCATGCATTGAGTGCCAGAAAACACAATCCCTTTATTGCCGTAAACTGTGGAGCTATTCCTGAAGGAACTATTGACAGTGAATTATTCGGACACGAAAAAGGTTCTTTTACCGGCGCTGTAGATAGCCGCAAAGGATATTTTGAAACAGTGAACGGGGGCACTATTTTTTTAGATGAAATTGGCGAATTGCCAGTAGGTACACAGGCCAGGTTATTGCGGGTGCTGGAAGCCGGTGAATACATCCGTGTAGGGAGCAGCAAAGTGCAAAAAACAGACGTAAGGGTAATTGCTGCTACCAATAAAGAACTGATAGAATTTACACAGACCGGCCGGTTTAGGGAAGATTTATATTATCGTTTAAATACAGTACCAATAAGGGTTCCGTCGTTAAGGGATCGAAAGGAAGATATCCCTTTATTGTTTAGAAAATTTGCTGCTGATTTTTCTGACAGGTACAAAGGAGCCCCCATTCAATTAGACGATGATGCCCGTAATTTATTAATGAACTATCCATGGCCGGGCAATGTGAGGGAATTAAAAAATATTGCAGAACAGATATCGGTGTTATCAAAAGAAAAAAATATTTCTGCAAAAGAATTGCAAAGATTTTTACCGGATCACAACTACAATCGCTTACCTGTTTTAGTTGGTGGAAAAGCTGCGGTTAGCCAGCAGGAATTTGCCAATGAAAGGGAAATATTATACAAGCTGTTTTTTGATATGAAAAAGGATGTGAACGAACTTAAAAAAATGTTCTTCGACCTTTTGCAAAACCCGGGTATGGCACAGCATATACCAATGTATAACAATAATAACAATGATGCGGCATTGACGGATATAAAACCTGCGGGTTCATCCAACAATTTCTCCCAGTCGAACCTGCCGGTTTTTATTAACCAGAACGGTAACGAAATTCATCATCATGAACAGATCGAAGAATCATTAAGCATCATGGATAAAGAAAAAGAACTCATTATAAAAGCATTAAAAAAACATAAAGGCAAAAGAAAGGATGCTTCTTCCGATCTTGGCATCAGCGAAAGAACATTGTACCGGAAGTTGAAGGAGTATGATATTGAAGAATAAAAAAGTGACTGGGCAATGATGAATAGTAGAATATTGCAGATTATTTTACCAGCCAATGGCACTCTCTTTGGGTATTGATTTTTAACACTCCTTATTTATTTAAACAGGTTAATTTGCAATACGATGCAGCATACATTTCTTAATAATAAGCAAAATGATTTTTTTAATAGTGTTGGCCTGTTGGCTGCAGGCCTGTTTATGATGGCTATTTTTAATTTTGCCACCTGCAAATATTCGTTTAAAGATACCTCGCCTATTCCTGCAGAAATAAAAACTTTCCGGGTAAACTTTCTTGAAAATAAAGCCCGGTATGTAAACACACAGTTAAGCCCTCAGTTAACCGAAAAATTAAAAGATAAAATCAGGGGCAACACAAGGCTTCGCCAGGTAAATGAAGACAGCGCTCATTATGACATCAGTGGCTATGTCTCCGACTATTCAGTAAGCACCAGTGGCATTTCCGGCAACAATGCCAGCAGCAACAGGTTGTCGGTATCCTTTCATCTTATCTTTAAAAACAACTTAGATCTTTCTAAAAATTTTGAAACAGATATTTCTACCAATTATGATTTTAACGCTTCACAAAATCTTGCGCAGGCTGAAACAATCTTAACGCCAGACATTATAAAAAATACGATCGACGGTATATTTAATAAAATATTTAGTAACTGGTAAAAATTATCGGTAAACAATCAACATTTATTTATAAAAGTTTAGTTTTGAAATATGGGCAATACTGATCAACTTTTTGACTCTTTATTTAAGCGGAAACTGTCAGCAAATGACAACAAAGATTTTCTTACAGAGCTTACAAAAAAACACCCCTATTTTACGGCGGCACAATTTTATCTGCTGCAACTAACCGAAGCTGATAGCCCTTGCTATAACAATCAAGCAGCCAAAACAGCCGTCCTTTTCAATAACCCATTGTGGTTAAATTTTCAGTTGAATGAATCAGTTTCTTCACCTGATTTACTGGAACCAATTGCAGCAATGGAAGCTATTGATGATAAAGCCGTTTACGATGTTGAAATAGATGAGTTGGAAAAAATACATCCGCTAACAGATATAACCGAAACAACTTTTGATACTGAAAAGTTAATTTCAGCAATGGCTGTTGAAGAAGATGCTGCTGTTGTAAATGAAATAGTACCCGAACTAAAAGATACTTTTACCGGTAGTTTACCTAAAGCTGTTGTGTTAACTGATGAGCAAATAAAAGAACCGGAAAATAAGGATGAAGATTATGACTATGAAGGAGATGATATAACAGAGGAAGGGGAAATTGAGCCCATGAATATAAAACTTGATTTTATAAGTGTTGCTTCTACAGCCGAAGATACTATTACTTATGAACCGTTGCACCGATCAGATTATTTTGCAAGTGTAGGCATTAAACTGAGTGAAGAAATAAAGCCTGGTGATAAGCTTGGCAAACAACTAAAAAGTTTTACAGACTGGCTTAAGACAATGAAGAAAGTTCATGAAGAACAGTTGCCTCAGCAAAATGAACAATCAGACATCATCATACAAAAAATGGCTGAAAAATCAAACACAGAAGGTGAAGTGTTAACAGAAACTATGGCTGATGTATTATTGCAACAAGGCAAGGTCGCTAAAGCCATTGAACTATATCAAAAATTAAGTTTGCTCAATCCTGCTAAAAGCATTTACTTTGCAGCCAAAATTGACCAAATTAAAAAATAAGGCCAATTCAATAAAAACATCTCATAAATAATTTAATTAAAGAATATACTATGTTAATTGTATTTGGAATTTTAATTATCCTTGCCTCTGTAATTTTAGGATTGATTGTATTGGTTCAAAACCCCAAGGGTGGCGGGTTATCAGGAAGTTTAGGTGGTTTTAGCAACCAGTTAATGGGTGTAAAACAAACCACCGATGTTTTAGAAAAAGGAACATGGGTATTTGCATCGTTAGTTGCAATTCTTTGTATCGTTTCACCTGTATTTATACCCGTTGCAAGTGGTACTTCTTCTAAAAATGATGAGTTAATTAAGAATGCCCCGGCTACTGCACCAAAAACAAATACAACAAATTCAGTGCCTTTACAAAATGCACCGGTTCAGGATTCGGCGAAACATTAAATAAATATTTATAAAAAAATTTAACCCCGTCTGCTAATGACGGGGTTTTTTATTTTACTTTGAGTATCCATTGAAAACAGGATTAATATATTATGGCTTCCCAAAAAAAAACATTTTCCCTCGTCTTTCTTGTATTGGTTGCTTTGGCAGCTTTTGCAGCATGGCGCATATTTGGCAGTAATACCAATTTTATAGAAAATAAAAAAAGCTTTTACATAAAAACCGGCAGCAACTTTAACGAAGTGATGGCTCAGTTGGAACAGCAAAATATTCTTAAAAATCCGGGTACATTCAGATTGATTGCCCAACAAATAAAATATGATAAAAATGTAAAAGCAGGCAGGTATGTTATTGATAAAGGTTCCAGTATTTATGACGTTGCTAAAATTTTAAAATCTGGCAGGCAAACACCTGTAAATTTAGTGATCAATAAACTGCGTACGAAAGAAGACCTGGCACAAAAACTTGCCGGTAATTTTGAGTGTGATTCGGCTGCGGTCATTGCTTTATTAAACAACAACGACACACTGTTGAAATTTGGTTTAGATACCAACACGGCTATGACCGCTGTTATACCAAACACCTATACTATTTTATGGAACACCTCCGCTACCCGGATTTTTAGAAAGTTATATACTGAACAGGAAAAATTCTGGACAGAAAAAAGAAAGCAAAAAGCCGCTGATTTAAATTTATCTGTTAAGCAAGCATATACGCTTGCAAGTATAGTTGAAGAAGAAAGCAATAAGGACGAAGACAAGGGAAAAATAGCCAGTGTTTATCTTAACCGGATGTCAACCGGTATGAGGCTTTCCGCCGACCCCACAGTTATATTTGCATTGAAAGATTTTTCGATAAAGCGGGTTTATAAAAAGTATACTGAGTTTGTTTCACCCTACAATACTTACCTTAATAGCGGGTTGCCTCCGGGCCCTGTTTGCACGCCATCTATTAAAACAATTGATGCAGTGTTGAATGCACCAGCTACAGATTATTTATATTTTGTGGCGCAACCCAACTTAACCGGCTATTCAAATTTTGCTACTACCTACGATGAGCATTTGGTGTTTGCAAAACAATACCAGCAATGGCTGACCGATTATCTAAAAGCCAAAGAAAAGCCCTAACAACTTCCCGAATAACCGGGATGTGTCAAAACGGGAATAAGTAGTTTTCTTATTGAACACTCTTTGTAATGTATACAATCCAGGTACTGCAGCAATACGGCAGTTGTAAAATAAAGGTTGCTTTTTTAGAGGCTTAATCGGTAGATTTGGTAATGAATAAAATGCCCTCTAACCTACATAATAACGAAATAAGATATTGAATAAATTAGAACGCATCATAGTAACCAAAACGCCATTGGGCTACTTATTTAGCAAAAGTAAAAAATGGCATTTGCCCGGTTTTGAAGGTGTACCCTTGTATGATGTGATACTATTTTTTTACAAGCAGGTAAAAACGGTTGGCCTTACGGAGAGAGCCTCCGCCGTTGCCTACAATTTTATTATGGCAATACCGCCATCGTTTTTGTTTTTATTTACATTGATACCAAGTCTGCCATTTATCTCCAAGCGGAGTATTAAAATTCAACTACATGGCTTAATAACAGATATCATTCCTTTAAAAGTACACAATGAAAATCTTATAAAATTTGTAGATTCATTTATTGATGGTTCCAAAATAGGCGTCATTTCTTTCGGTTTTATTACGGCATTATATTTTGCCTCCAATGCCATGATGGGCATCATGCGCTCTTTTAATAAAAATTATGTCGGCTTTGCCAAAAGAAAAGGTTTACACAACCGGTGGATGGCCATCAAATTAACAGCCTTGTTATTTTTGGTAGTGCTGAGCAGTCTTGTGTTGTTGATAACCCAGGGAGCTGTTTTAAAATGGATGGGTATAAAAAGCGTAACCATCATCAATACCATTTATTATGTAAGGTGGCTTTTTATTGTGGTAATGATATTTTATTCGATGGCCTTTATTTATAAATATGCACCGGCTGTGCAAAAGCGCTGGAAACTGTTATCTCCAGGCGCTATGTTAGCCACTACCTTAAGCATACTGGCCTCAGTTGGCTTCTCTTACTTCGTTAATAATTTTGGTAAATACAACGCCCTGTATGGCTCTATTGGTACTATCATTGTTTTAATGGCACTCATCTACATAAATGCCCTTGTACTGCTAATTGGTTTTGAATTAAACGTGAGTATTAAAACCCTTAAATCTATTGCCGAACAAAGGGAGATAAAAGAAAGAAAGAATGTCTGATGGCTGATTTTTAATGTCTGATTTTTTTTAGGATCGAATACTTCCATATAATTTGAATGAATCAAAAGCTGAAAACCTCAACTCATAAGGCATCAACGAAATTCGAAAAAAGTAGCAAAGTGACAGACATCCGACATCAAAAATCAGCCATCAGAAATAACAAAATAACCTTTTGGCTAATCCCCTATTTCAAAGTATTTTTGCACCGCTAAACGAATACCTGAATGGGTCGTTTACCAACAAATATTTCAACCAATAAACAAATAATAAAGTATGGTATACGATGTAATTGTGTTAGGCAGCGGCCCTGGTGGATACCCGGCAGCAATAAGAGCCAGTCAGTTTGGTAAAAAAGTAGCTATCATAGAAAAAGAAAGCCTTGGCGGTGTTTGCCTTAACTGGGGTTGCATCCCTACCAAAGCATTATTGAAAAGTGCTAACGTGTACGAGTATGCCAAACATGCTGCAAACTATGGCATTAAGGTTGAAAACCCCGGGCATGATTTTGATGGCGTTATCAAACGCAGCCGTGGTGTGGCTGATAAGATGAGTAAAGGGGTGCAGTTTTTGATGAAGAAGAATAAGATTGATGTGATAATGGGTTTTGGTAAACTGGTAGCGCCCACTAAAATAGAAGTAACCGCAGCAGACGGCACCAAACAAATTGTAGAAGGAAAAAATATAGTTATCGCCACCGGCGGCAGGGCACGCCAGTTGCCTGCTATGCCTATTGACGGTAAAAAAATAATAGGGTATCGGGAGGCCATGGTATTGCCATCGCCACAACCAAAAACTATGATCATCTGTGGCAGTGGTGCCATAGGAAGTGAGTTTGCCTATTTCTACAACACTATGGGCACCAAGGTTACCATTGTTGAGTTTATGCCACGCATTGTACCGGTAGAAGATGAAGAGATAAGCAAAGAATTGGAAAAACAATTTAAAAGGCAGGGCATTGAAATATTGACCAGCAGCGAAGTGATAAGTGTAGATACCAGTGGCGAAGGCGTAAAAGCGAAAGTAAAAACGCCCGATGGCGAAATAGAATTGACCGCTGATATTTTATTAAGTGCAATAGGCGTTGTAGCCAATCTGGAAAATATCGGGCTGGAAGAATTGGGTATTAAAACTGATAAAGGAAAGATAGTAAGAGATGTAAATGGCCTCACCAACATACCCGGCGTTTACGCCATTGGCGATTGCACACCCGGACAGGCATTGGCTCACGTTGCAACAAAAGAAGGCATCAGTGTGGCAGAACATATTGCCGGCCATCATCCGGCACCAATGGATTACAACAACATTCCAGGCTGTACTTATTGCTCACCAGAAGTAGCTTCTGTAGGATATACTGAAAAAGCGGCTAAGGATGCAGGTTATGAAATTAAAGTAGGCAAGTTTCCATTTATGGCCAGCGGTAAAGCAAGTGCTGCCGGTGCCACCGAAGGTTTTGTAAAAGTAATTTACGATGCTAAATACGGTGAGTTTTTAGGTTGCCACATGATTGGTATGAACGTTACAGAAATGATTGCCGAAGTAGTAGTAGCACGTAAGCTGGAAACAACCGGCCACGAAATACTCAACTCCGTACACCCTCACCCAACCATGAGCGAAGCATTGAAAGAAGCCACTGCTATGGCTTACGGCGAAGCAACAGACATTTAGTTTACGTTGTTATTTATATATTGAAGGATCACAGGCAATTGTGGTCCTTTTTTATTTTACGTTCCCCATGATAAAATCACATTTGTTTTCCATCTAAAAAACTATAAAAGAATATGGTTTTTTTATTTGTCCTGGCAACAAAGCTTCTGGCAACATTGTTGCATCGATTTCTATGGTTTTACCAAACTATATTTATACTCCTTTTCATAGTATCGTTTGTTCTTTACACATGCAAATATCCTCAGTACTAATTTATTTCTTATTGCATTAAGGATACTCATTGCATGTTTGCCTT
>JANYFT010000029.1 GCA_025359625.1 Ferruginibacter sp. | reverse complement strand
AAGGCAAACATGCAATGAGTATCCTTAATGCAATAAGAAATAAATTAGTACTGAGGATATTTGCATGTGTAAAGAACAAACGATACTATGAAAAGGAGTATAAATATAGTTTGGTAAAACCATAGAAATCGATGCAACAATTTACCAGATAGTTTCTTAGCCCGTACAATATTTTAAAATAAAATTTATGAATGGCTAAAGCATACAACTGTTTAAAAACAGAACAACTCCATTTATCCTGATTACTTTTATATAACAACAAAAAAATTATACTTTTAGCATTATTATGGCCAAACCATCTATTCCCCAGGGCACCAGGGATTTTTCAGCAGACGTTGTTCGTAAACGTAATTATATTTTAAGTACCCTCAGAAATATTTTTGAACTATATGGATTTGAACCGCTGGAAACACCGGCGATGGAAAATTTAGATACTTTGATGGGCAAGTATGGTGAAGAAGGAGATAAACTGATTTTTAAGATATTGAACAATGGTATTAACGATCCAAAAAATATAGATAAATCAAAAGCCGGTTTTGAAAAAGTGCTGGAGGGAAAAAGCAGCAGCGACCTTACAGAAAGAGCGTTGAAATATGACCTTACTATTCCTTTTGCACGGCATGTTGCCATGAACCACGGCAAACTAACATTTCCGTATAGACGCTATCAGATACAACCGGTTTGGCGTGCAGACAGGCCGCAAAAAGGCCGCTATCGTGAGTTTACACAATGTGATGCGGATGTGGTGGGAAGTACACATTTGATAAATGAAGTTGAGCTAAGCAATATTTATCACGAAGCATTTATTAAATTGGGGCTACGGGATTATGAATTAAAAATAAACAGCCGCAAAATCTTAGCTGCACTGGCAACTTTATGCGGTGGTGCAGCAAAACTGATTGACATTACCATTGCTATTGATAAACTGGATAAGATTGGAGTAGAAAAAGTAAAAGAAGAATTACTGCAAAGGGAACTGAGCGAAAAGCAGGTGGCCATTATTGAAACATATTTATTAATTACCGGGAGCAACGAAGAAAAATTATTACAAATAAAGGAATTGTTGGGGCATATAGAAGAAGGTAAAAAAGGAATAGATGAAATAGCGCATGTTTACAAGATGGCAAAGAACACCCATTTGCAAATTGATTTTACTTTGGCAAGAGGATTAAATTATTACACCGGAATTATCTTTGAAGCAAAGGCTCCGCCTGATGTAAAAATGGGCAGTATCGGCGGTGGTGGCAGGTATGATGACCTTACCGGTTTATTTGATGTGCCGGGCATTGCCGGCGTAGGGATTAGTTTTGGTGTAGACAGGATTTACGATGTGCTGGAAGAATTGCAGCTTTTTCCAACAGGAGTGCAGCAGGGAACAAAAGCCCTTTTTTTTAATATGGGTGAGGCGGAAAGTTTTTTTGCATTTACCATCATGCAGCAATTGCGCAGCAAAGGAATTTGCTGCGAAATGTACCATGAGTTTACAAAAATAAACAAGCAATTTAGTTACGCAGAAAAAAAGAAAATTCAATACGCCGTAATTATTGGCAGCAAGGAAATTGAGAAAAATTATTGTTTGGTAAAGAACCTTACTACAGGTTTGCAGGAAGTGGTAGTATTTGAAAAGCTATTTGATTTTTTTAACAAATAAACAAGGTTACTTATAAAATATTTTCGCACTAATAAAAAAGCAAATTATGCAAAAACGTGTTTTACAACTGCTGTTAGCAGCAACAATAATTTTATTGGCTTCCTGCAGCAAACCAAATACACAGGGTAAATTTATTCCGAAAGAAGCCGCCATTGTAATTCAGGTAGATGGTAAATCTTTGTCTGCAAAATTGCCTTGGGAAGAGATAAAACAAAATCCTGTTTTTAAGGAAGCTTACAACGACAGCACAATATCGGCTGCAATGAAAGTGTTGTTAAACAATCCTGATAGTGCCGGCATAGATACCAAAACAGATCTTATTTTATTTGTACAAAAAGATAGCAGCGGTGGTTATGTTGCATTTGAAGGAACGGTAAAAGATGAAAGCCTGTTTAAAACATTCAATAAACAATTTACTGAAAACGGTACGGCGAGCGAAAAAGATGGCGTGAATTTTATCAGCAAATCGCCTTTGTGTATCGGGTTTACTAAAGATAGGTTTGTGTATGTATTTGATGCCCCGCAAATGAACCAGATGGATGGGTTATCAAAAAGAATGAAGCAGGATTCAATTGATATTGCACC
>JANYFT010000020.1 GCA_025359625.1 Ferruginibacter sp. | reverse complement strand
AGCAGGGAAACTGAATTTATTGATAAGATAAAAGGGGAAAGCTATGCGGAAATAGCAGCAAAAGGTGGTGGCATTTTAAACTCTGCCCAAAAATTAAACGATGCCACAGAAGATGAATTATTTAACCAGGCGTGGAAACGGCTGCAGGAAGTAAGTAAGCTGGGTACCGGTGCGATAGAAATAAAAAGCGGCTATGGGTTAACGGTAGCAGGCGAATTAAAAATGCTGAGGGTCATAAAAAAGCTTAAAGAAAAATCCACCCTTTCCATCAAAGCAACATTTTTAGCTGCACATACTTATCCAACACCATACAAAGAAAATCACCAGGGATATATTGACAGCATCATCAATGAAATGTTGCCTGTTATTGCTAACGAAAAACTAGCTGATTACATTGATGTGTTTTGCGAAACTGGTTTTTTTTCGGCAGCAGAAATGGAGACTATTTGTAAAGCTGGTATGAGTTATGGATTAAAACCAAAACTACATGTAAACCAGTTAAATAGTATTGGAGGTATTGAAATGGGTTTACAACTAAAAGCAGTTTCATTAGATCACCTTGAAACTTTAACTGACAATGAAATCAGTTTATTGGGTAATCAAAAATCTTTGAGCAATGGCAATAAAGAAACCATTTGTACATTGTTACCTACCGCAGCTTTTTTTCTAAGAATGGCTTTTCAGCCGGCCCGTAAATTAATTAATGCAGGTTGTGCCATTGCACTGGCAAGCGATTATAACCCGGGCTCATCACCCAGTGGCAATATGAATTTGGTGCTAGCCATGAGTTGTATCCAAATGAAAATGTTACCCGAAGAAGCCATCAATGCAGCCACCATCAATGGTGCGTATGCAATGGAATTAGGGAATGAATCAGGCAGTATCACCATTGGCAAAAAAGCTAATTTAATCTTTACCAAAGCTATTCCATCATTGGCGTATCTGCCTTATTCTTTTGGTACAAACCTCATTGATAAGGTTATGATAAAAGGAGAATTTATTTAAATGTCGGTTTCAGTAAATCAAACAGTCCAATAAGATCTAAATATAAACCGTAAGTAGGCAGGTAAAAAAGAAAACGTCTTAACGCCTCAACGGCAATAAATTTATTACTCATGCAACAACTCATTGAATGTGTCCCGAACTTCAGCGAAGGAACAAACCTTACTGTCATCAACCAGATAACAACCGAAATTGAAACCGTAGACGGTGTAAGGTTATTAAATGTTGATCCGGGCAAAGCAACCAATCGCACCGTGGTGACAATGATAGGTGAACCAGAAGCGGTGATAGAAGCCGCTTTCAGGGCCATCAAAAAAGCAGGTGAGTTGATAGATATGAGCCGGCATAAAGGTGAGCATCCCCGTATGGGTGCTACAGATGTCTGCCCCTTAATTCCTGTGGCCAATATCAGCATGGAAGAAACGGTGAAATATGCACAGCGACTGGCAAAAAGGGTGGGAGAAGAATTGCAGTTACCTGTTTATTTATATGAAGCTGCTCAGCCCGATAAGAAACGCAGCAACTTATCGCATATACGTGCCGGTGAGTATGAAGCTTTTGCAAAAAAGATACTGCATCCAGAATGGAAACCGGATTATGGCCCGGCCATATTTGATGCCAAACGGGGTGCTACTGTAATTGGTGCCAGGGATTTTTTGATTGCGTATAATGTTAACCTAAACACTACGAGTACACGCCGTGCCAATGCCATTGCATTTGACGTTAGGGAAGCAGGGCGTGTAAAGCAGGAAAATGGGAAGCCGGTAAAGGACGAGCATGGAAAAACAATAAATATTCCGGGTAGTTTAAAAGCGGTGAAAGCCATCGGCTGGTTTATAGAAGAGTATGGTGTTGCGCAAATTTCTATCAACCTTACCAACATCAATGTAACCCCTGTTCACATTGCCTTTGATGAAATTTGCAGCAAGGCAAATGAGCGTGGCATACGTGTAACAGGAAGCGAATTGGTTGGTTTAATTCCATTAAAAGCCATGCTGGATGCAGGAAAATATTTCCTGTTAAAACAACAGCGGTCTGCCGGAGTGTCTGAAAAAGAATTGATCACCATCGCAATTAAATCAATGGGGCTGGATGAACTGTCACCTTTTAAACCGGAAGAAAGAATTATAGAATACATGCTGGCTAATAAAGCTGGTAGTAAAATGATCCACTTAACACTCAGTGATTTTGCCGACGAAACGGCGAGTGAAAGCCCTGCGCCGGGTGGTGGTTCTATTGCCGCATATATTGGCGCACTCGGTGTATCGCTGGCAACCATGGTTGCCAATTTAGCGGCACATAAAAAAGGATGGGATGACCGCTGGCAGGAGTTTAGCGACTGGGCTGAAAAAGGACAGCAGTACAAAAATGAATTACTGCAACTGGTAGATGCTGATACCAAAGCATTTGTCAAGATCATGTATGCGTATGCGTTACCAAAAGCCAATGACGAAGAAAAAACACTGCGTACAAAAGCCCTTCAGGAAGCCACCAAACATGCCATTGAAATTCCATTTAAAGTAATGGAGTTGGCGCATGCAAGCCTTCAGGTAATTAAAGCAATGGCTGAAACCGGCAATCCCAATTCTGTGTCCGATGCAGGCGTAGGAGCCTTGTGTGCCCGCAGTGCTGTGCTGGGGGCTTTTATGAATGTGCGTATCAATGCTGCCAGTTACGATGATAAAATATTTATTGCAGATATCATCGCTCAAGGTTCTGCCATTGAGAAAGAAACAATTGCGCTGGAAGCTGAAATATTAAAAATAGTAAACCAAAAAATAGGTTTGTAAATTAATTATTGTATAAATTCTGCATTGCTTCCGGTATGGACGGGCATCGATTTTGTACTGCACATTTTCAATGTGGCAGTGGCTTTCAAAATGTAGTTCCGTATTGGATTTGAAGACCCACTATAACTTTTGCCACTATATTCTTTAATAAAAAAAGTACCTAACTTCTCCCTAAAAAAATAACACTGTAGCAAGTTAATGACGTGCCAAATAGGTTTGGTGTACAAGGGAGTGACACAACGATGACGCCATAAAAAACAACTGCCTGTATAAAAATATTTTACTAACATCAACGCATAGCCTCTAAATAATTCTCCTTTTTTTCTATTAACATTTCTTTGGTAAACTTTCTTTACGCAATCACATCTTATATCCATTACTAACAATTAAAATTCACAATCATGAAAAAGACATTTACACTTTTAGCATCTGTAATATTAATAACATCTGCAGCGTTTGCACAACGCAATAACAACCATGTGTGGGATGACAATTATGGCAATAATAATAATAACAATCCCAATGATATAGCCATAGATAGAAACCATGACCGTGGTGGCGCTTATGATGACAGGGGCAGCCGGAACTACTATTTTAACGAGAGGGAAAAAGATATGCAGATATCAGAAATCAATCGTGCCTACAATCGGAAAATTGAGTCCGTAAGAAATAAATTCTTTATGGGAAGATATCAGAAAGAACGTATCATCACCTCATTACAATTTCAACGTGATGATGAGATTCGTTCAGTGATAGCAAGGTATAATCACAGAGAAAACCATTACGGCCACAGGGATAACAGGTACCACGATCATGATAAAAGAAACTGGTAATAAATAGTCATCATAAAAAAAGCCTCCGCATTACGGAGGCTTTTTTATTTATATAGCTTCAAATTTGTACAATTAAAAATACTCATTTTTCACCCCTAAACCAATAGCCATTGGCGTTTATAGCTTTCATCCGCTCTAATAAAAGTTCCCCAATGGTATACAGTAAAAGTGAGTGACACAACAATAATCCCATGAATACTTCGGCTTCGCTCAGTACATCTGCCCGTAACAAATTTTTTATACCGCAACTTTTGTTTTCCACTTACCACTTTTTAAAAAAAGGAAGGAGAGAATGAAGATGGTGCTCCAGTAAATTAACTCGTTGCTCCATGCTATGGTGAGGCTAACGTAATGTACTTTCATAAATATCCAAGTGTAAATTAGATAACCGGATATGGCAATGATTTCAATCAGCAAATTCACTTTTGTTTTGCCAGTACCCGTTACGCCATTGAGCCAGATATTGGCAATGCTCATTAATAATAAACCGGTACTCACCATTCTTATTACGGGTATTCCTTCAGCTACAAATGCTTCTCCCTGGCCAAATAGACTAAAAAATACGCCTGGAAAAATATTAATGAGCAAGCACATAAGGGCACAAAGCCCAAAGCTCCATATCATGATCCTGTTAATGGCATCTAGCACTTTATCTTCTTTGCGTTGCCCCATTAAATTACTTACCATCACATTGCAGGTGCCTGCAAACGCCCAAACAAAAACGCCAGTTAAACCAAAAACATTCCGCATGGTATTGCTGATGGCTTTGGCGGTTTGATCGTGTAAGGCTTCAATAAAAATAAAAAATACCAGCCAGGTGGTAACACTGATAACATACTGCGCAATCAGTGGTGTTGATATCCGGATAATCTCTTTAGTAGTAGTTTTATCGTATTTAAAAGTAGTGAGTAAAGCATACTGTTTTTTTAAACCGGTTTTATACAATACCAGCAACAGTACAAAAAAACCGCTTGCTTCTGCAATCACTGATGCAACAGCGGCGCCATTAAAACCCATGGCTGGCAAACCCCAATGGCCATAAATGAGTAAATAGTCGAGCAGGATATTAATAGAAGCTTCGGCAATAAAACCAATCATTAAATAACGGCTATTGAGCGATGCCACCAAAAATGCATTGCCCATTTGAAACAGGTATAAAAAGGGCAGGCCCATGATACGGATTTTTAAAAAATCCATTTCCTGCGGATAGGCTTTTGGGTCTGCTACCTGCTGTAAGATGAACGGCGCAATAAACCAGGTGATAAGGATACCAGCAATCGCTAATTGCAGACTGATACGAATTGCTTGCGCCAGAATTGTTTTAAAGGCATTCGTATTATCGCCACCTGCATAGCGGGAAAATTCAGATTGCAAACCATTGTTGAGACCGTTGCCGGCTACTGCAAATATTAAATAAAAAACACCGGTTATACCGGCATTGCCCAATGCGGCTGTACTAAGATTACCCAAAAATATACTATTGGTAAGCATATTTATTTGGGGAATAATAATGGCCAGCGTAATGGGTAACGCAATAGAAAGTATTTGTTTATTGGTTACCTGTACTTTTAAATCTTTTATTGGTGCTGTTACTTCCATAAGTTGGCAAATTTATCTTATTTTGCCAGCCTAAACATACATTTTGAAATCATCTTTTAATATATTAACCCCGGGTGCCAGCACATCACAGTCCAGTTTACTGATAGAACTAAGTGCACAAGGAATTTCTTACGTGGCTATTAATCAAAATAATGCCTGCATCGCCCTGGCGGTTTACCATTTTGAAATGGGTATCAGCCATGACGAGGTGGCAAATAATTTAAAAACCATTGTAACCAATCAGCCCATTTTACAACAGCTTTTTAAAAAAATAAATTTTATTTATGCATTTGCAGAATCTGTTTTGGTGCCGCACCAGTTTATAAATGTACAGGCTAATAAAGACATGATGGAGCTGGTATATGGCGACACATCGGATTGTGTTACCCGTGATGATTTTATTTTCAAATATGACCTGAACAATGTTTACAGGGTGCCTAAACAAATTGATTCGGTGATTGCGCATTTATTTACGCAGGCCAATCATTGCCATTTGTATTCTTTATTGCCGAACATTATTAAAGTAACCGGTAATCAATTGTACTGTATTTTTAGCGCTAAAAATATTACGGTTCAATTAGCAAAGGAAGGCAACCTGCAGGTGATACAAAATTTTGTTTATAAAACTCCGATAGATGTAGCATATCATTTATTAAATGTGTGTGAACGATTTGATGTGGCAATAAATGAAACTGAAATTGAATTCAATGGCATGATTGACGCTGATTCTAATTTATACAATGAAGTATACAAATATCTTCGTCCTGTTTTTAGTGTGTTGCCAGAAAATTTTATTTACAACGAAGAAATAAAAAAATATCCGTCACATTATTTCAGTCATTTATTTCAATTAGCTGCATGCGTATAATCAGTGGCATACACGGGGGCAGAAGAATAAACCCTCCGCTAAGCATGCCCTACACCAGACCTACCACAGATATTGCCAAAGAGGGGCTTTTTAATATCATACAAAATAACCTTAATATAGAAATATTAAAAACCCTCGATCTTTTTGGTGGCACAGGCAGCATAAGTTACGAACTGGCCAGCAGAGGAGCAGTTAACCTTACCATTGTTGAGAAGGATAGCAATATGTATGATTTTATAAAAAAAATGGCAGCCACTTTAGCACTGGAAAATTTTAAATTAGTAAAGTTGGATGTGTTTAAGTTTATAGAAAGTTGTACTGAACAATATGATTTCATTTTCGCCGGTCCACCTTATGCCTTGGGTACCATTGATGACCTTCCATTAAAAATATTTGAAAAAAAACTGCTGAAACCCAAAGGATGGTTTGTGTTGGAACATACTCCACGCAACGATTATAAAAAATTTGATCATTATCATTCAGAACGTAACTATGGAACTACAATCTTCTCTATCTTTATCCTGTAAACCGTAAAGCATTAAATTAACCGGTTATGTTTACCCGTTTTAGATTTGTCCATTTGTATTAATCTTATAAGTAGGGTATGAAAAAAAGTGACATTAGAAATAGCTTTAAAGAAAAGCGTTTGCAGCTTACCACGGCTCAAATAGAAAAGATGGACGACCTGATGCTGATACATTTTCAAAAATTGTCCATTGATATCCCTGCTTTAATAATGACCTATTCACCTATAAAAAAGTTCAACGAATTTGACCCCCAATTGATAACAGACTATTGTTATTTTAAAAAACCTGATCAGCAATTGTTTTATCCTGTGGTGATTGAAGAAGGTGAAAATTGTGAAATGCGTGCGGTGATAGTTGATGATAATACTTTTTTTGAGACTAATAAATATGGCATAGATGAGCCTATTGACGGTATTGATATGATCCCATCAGAGATTGATATGTTTATTGTACCATTACTTGCTTTTGATAAAAAAGGCAACAGGGTAGGTTATGGCAAAGGGTATTATGACCGTTTTTTAAAACAATGCAGAAAAGATTGTATAAAGGTTGGATTTAGTTATTTTGATGCTGTGGAAAAAATAGAAGACTTTAATAAATATGATATTAAATTAGATTATTGTATTACGCCCGAGCGCATTTTTACATTTTAGTATTTAAAAACCTAACCATTGTTAAAAAGTTTCCGATATTTATTACTGCCCTTATCTTTTTTATACGGCATTATATTATTTATCAGAAATAAGTTATTCGATAAAAATTTACTAAAATCGGCTTCTTTTAATTTTCCGATAATTTGTGTAGGCAACCTTGCAGTTGGCGGCACTGGAAAAACGCCGATGGTAGAATACCTGTTACGAATTTTAAAAAACGATTATGCTGTAGCAACGCTCAGCCGGGGGTATAAAAGAAAAACAAAAGGCTTTGGTATAGCCAATGAAAATACAACTGCTCTTGATATTGGAGATGAGCCGATGCAGTTTCATTTAAAGTTTCCAGACATAACAGTAGCCGTAGGTGAGGAAAGGCTGGTGGCCATTGCACAATTATTGCACGACAGGCCGCAGACAACAGTGATTATTTTAGATGATGCTTTTCAGCACCGGCAGGTAAGGGCAGGATTAAATATTTTATTAACTGACTACACTAATTTATACACCAGGGATTTTGTGTTGCCTGCCGGAGATTTAAGAGACATCATAAAAAGTGCCCGAAGGGCACAGATACTTATTGTTACAAAATGCAAGCACAATCTAAGCGAAGAAGAAAGAGATTTTATTTTGGCAGAGCTAAATCCTGCTAACCATCAGCAGGTATTTTTCACTGAAATATTATATACACATCCATACCATCTTTTTACGAAAAAAGAAATTGATATATCGCATAGCGCAGACATATTACTTGTTTGCGGTATTGCCAATCCTAAACCTTTGAATGATTATTTAACAGCTCATGTGCATACCTATGACATGTTGCGTTACCCCGATCATCATATTTTTAACAGCGATGACCTTGCAGATATAAAAAAGCATTTCGACAAAATACAATCGCCTGATAAAATTATTTTAACAACAGAAAAGGATGGGGTACGCTTAAAAAAATTTGAAAATGAGTTAAAGGATTTTGCAGTGTATGTATTGCCTATACAACATTCTTTTATGTTTAATGACGCTGAAAAATTTTGCGATATAGTAACTGGTTTTATTACTTCGTTTAATAAAAAGAATAGTATACCTGGTTGATTTTTTATTTTATAGAACAATCCGGTAGTTAGCGGATTAAGAAATGCAGATTTGGTATAAAAAAATATCGTCTTGACTAAGAATCAATGTGGTACTGCTTTGACGTTGTACCCTTGCGAAAGCGAAAATAAACATTGATTTGAATTTGTTTCACAATGGTATGCGGTAAAGTGAGTGACACAACAATGATGCACAGAGCTTTTTTTTTGAACAATAACTTTGACCATTAGTTAGTAAAAATAACAAAGCTTATATTATTTAGCCACCGCAATCTTTACTTTTTTATTTTTTATTTTTTCATCTTTTATTAATTCCAATACGGTACCAACTTTTAATTTACGCACCGCTACAAACGAGAAAAAATCTTTTACTTCTATTAAACCGATATCTTCTTTTTTTAATAAGCCTTTGTTGGATAAAAATCCAACAATATCAATTTTATTCACCTTATCTTTTTTGCCGGCTGCAATAAATAAGGTTGACCATTTTGGCTTTTCCGGTAATTCAATTCTTTCGGGCAATTCTATTTCTTCAACTGTTCCGGTAATATAAGTGGGTAACTTTTCTTCTTCCGATAAAATTAAAACCGATTTGCCGCCTGCTTCCATTCGGGCCGTTCTGCCATTACGGTGAGTGTATACATCTTCCGTTGCTGGTAAATGATAATGGATAATATATTTGATATCAGGAATGTCTAATCCACGTGAAGCAAGATCTGTTGTAACCAATACATTCGAAGTGCCGTTTTTAAATTTACACATGGCACTTTCCCTTTCCTGCTGTTCCATCCCGCCATGATAAAAAACATTTATAATCCCTTTTTCTTTTAAAAGATTACTGGTGCATTCAACCGATTCCCGGTGATTACAAAATACGATCATTGATTTATTTCCTATTGAGCAGATCAACCTGAACAAGGTTTCTGATTTATCTTTATCAGGTGATAAAACTGTTCTGATAATTAGTTCATCTTCTTCAGGCTTTTCAAAGGGCATTAAAAAATTAAGGCGTACCGGCGAACTAATGCCAATAAAATCGGGAATGCGAACGGCTTCTGTTGCAGAGGTGAGCATTCTTTTTTTAACGGATGGAAGTGAGCCGATAATAAACGACATCTCTTCCTGAAAACCTAATTCGAGTGATTTGTCAAATTCATCCAATACCAATGTGGTAATATCTTCCACCGCAAAATTATTACGCCGGATATGATCAGCAACCCGGCCAGGCGTACCAATGATAAGGGCAGGGGATTGCACCAGGTTATTTTCTTCTGTTTCTCTTTTATGGCCGCCATAGCAGCAGGTAACCTTATACCCGGTGGCCATTTTTCTAAACACTTCATCAATTTGTATGGCCAGCTCCCTTGACGGCACTAAAATTAATGCCTGCACTTTTTTACTTTCTTTTGTAAGCAATTGCACAATGGGTAACAAAAATGCCAGTGTTTTACCAGACCCTGTAGTCGATAACAAAATGACATTGTCGCTTTCTTCATTGGCTTTTATTGAAGCAAGCTGCATTTCGTTAAGTGCTTTAATTTGTAAATTGGCAAGTATCTTTTCGGTGGGTATATTTTTATTTTGCATTTCGGCAAAAGTAACCTTTGTATTATTAAGCACAAAAAAAGAGAATGAGCGTACATTCTCTCTTAACTGGTATAAAACATTTATTTAAAATTTATGGAACCAAGTACGATTTTATAACCGAATGGTAGGTCAGGTATGTTTCATTTGTAATTGGATTGGGTGCATAACCAATCGTTTCAATAAGTCCTATACCTTTGGCTGTATAATACTCAACGTAACCTTCAGAGACCAATCCAATTGGAGGGTCAACAAATAATGCGCTTTGATCAACCCTTACCAGTATTACATTATTATAAGTTACACCAAGTAAAGTCCTGCTGATCCCTTTTTTAACAATCGTATGTGAGCTGTAAAGATAATTTACAGTATTAACTACAGAGGTATCTTTCCAGTTTGTTCCTTCAGCCGCATTGGCTTTTAACTCGATTGTATTAATTGCGGTTAAAACATTTCCGGACGTAGTTGATTGAATATTATATGCTATTACTGTAGTTTCGCCATTGAAACAATTTACGTAAGAGTAATTAGTATTTATTCCATTATCAAGCCCAACCTTTTTAAAAACACGGCCATTGATAATGGTATCAACCGAAGTAAGATAATCAGCCTTGCGCACACTGGTCTGGCTTGTAAAACCCGTGTCAAAGAAATTGGGCGTAAATACAGTATCAGCATACTCATATTTACTTCCAACACAAACAGGTAAATAAATACATTCTTTACAATCTCCACTAACGGGTGCCGTTATAAAATTAATAGCAAACTTGCAGCCATTGGTACCAGGAGTAAATGTAAAAGCCCCGGCAGTCGTGGGTTTGCCAGAACCGGTTAAAGTAACAGTATGCGGTCCGCTTGTTGCAAATGTGCCTGTAGCCGAAAATATTATTCCATTTACCGCATTACTTGTAATGGTGAATGATCCCGCAGTAGTAACGGTGGCTTTTATAACCACGGTATCTGTAGCATTAAGGGCAATGCCAACAAAATAATTACCACTTACTTTTGGAGAAGTGCAACTATCAGGAGCGCCATTTAAGGTAAATTGAGCAGTTCCATTGGTTGTTCCGTTTGCTGTAAAACTGAGGGCAAAAGAGCAGCCGTTGGAGCCAGGCATAAAGCTAAAATTACCCGCTGCCAAAGGGGTGCCGGTACCTTTTAAAGTAATTGTCTGTGCACCTGTAGCAGTAAAGTTTGCGGAACCACTAAAAATTATTCCATTAATATTTGCGGTAGCAATAGTATAAGTTCCAATTGAATCAACATTTACTTTTAATACAATAGTATTTATAGAAGTAAGAACAGAACCTTTGTTATAAGTACCATTTATCACTGAACCTGAACAGCTGCTGGTTCCACCTGCAAAACTATATTTTGCTGTACCACTACTTGTGCCAGGCGTATTGGTATTTACATCAGCTGCAGTCAATTCTTTTTGGCAGGCAGCAAACAGAATGGCTGCGCAAAGTATCAGTAATGTATTTTGTAATTTTTTAGCCATATTAATAAGTTTCAATGAAAGCAGTGCCAGCATGAAGATATTATTGAGCCGGTACACTAAATGTTCCCTCTGTAATAATTTTTACATTACCACCCGGAGCTCCGGTATCACTAACTGTACCACTAAACGTTCCCTTTACCCTGGTAGCTGTTTTGACTGTAACGGTTATTGTAAACGGGGTAACACTTACACCTGAAGTTGCAACCAAGGATAATCCTGCCGCATCGGTGTAATCAACCGAATATAACTTGCCACTTAAAAAGCTATTGGGATCAAATACCTCACCATTAACTATTGCTGTTCCCATTTTGATAAGTGATAAAGAAATACTTTCATTAGAGCTTGCTGAAACATTGCCTGAAATATCAAGTGCTATCGTTGCAGGAACAGGTGGTGCTGCAGGGATTGCGGTTTCTGAAAATAAGACCATATCCGTAAAAGTTGTGGATACCCCATCTATTTTACACTTAATAAAATCAGTAGCCAAAGGGCCCGCAGGTAAAATTGTAATAGCAAAGGAACATCCATTATTACCTGGAGAATAATTAAATGCACCCGATGTGATTGGTGTGCCGCTACCTGTTAAAGTAATTGTTTGCAAACCTGTTGATGTAAAAGATCCTGAGCCGGTAAATGATATGCCATTGTTTGGAACGGTAGTAAGGTTATAGGTTCCGGGAGTAGTTACATTTACTTGTATACCCGCCACCGTATTGGCTGAAGTTAAGGCTTCACCTGCATTATAAGCACCATTAACTGTTACAGCATTGCATGCATTGGGAGCTGTAGGAAAAGTAAATATGGCTGAACTGGTATTTCCTCCTGTAAATGATATGGTATACGAGCAACCATTAGTACCCGGTATATAATTAAATGAACCGGCAACTGTTGGAATTCCGCTTGCAAATAGCTGAATGGTTTGTGATCCTGCTGCTGAAAATGTTCCTGAAGCAGTAAAAATTATGCCATTGATAGTAGCAGTTGAAATTATATAGGTTCCCGGTGTTACAACAGTTACCTGAAATACAACAGTATTAGCCATTGTTGTAGCAATACCTGTCTGATAAGTTCCCCTAACCTGGGGAGTTGAACAATTTCCTGAACTGCGTGAAAAGTTGTAAACGGCTGTACCTGAATTGGTGCCGGTGCCAGTTCCGGTTCCTAAACCATTGCCATTCTCAGCGCTATATTCTTTTTCGCAAGAAGCAAGTAGAATACCTATAATGGCAAGAGAAGAAAAAAAAGAAAGTAAATTAATTTTCATAGCTAAAATGACTAAATATTATTAGTTGCAAAGACAAATATAGATACTGTTTTTTAATAAAAAAAGAACGTCGACCATGTTACTTTTTTAAAAGAGAAATTATAATAAACTTAATGACAATCTCTTAGTAAAAAACGGCAAAGTCTTTATTACATATTCTTTAAATTAAAACGATTTAATTGTATGATTTAGTATTAGATCACGGCAATTTTTAAATTTTAGTTATTACTGAATCTATTTATACTTCTTCAACTGGCTTTATTATAAAGTTGAAGAAGATTTTATTATTGATAGTTTTCGCTATATACATTTTAGTTTTATTTTTTCCTATAGTTAATATTATGTTAAATAAACGAACAATACCCTCCCACAGCGAAAATAAAAAGAACCCCTCCCACACTCGAAGAAGCTTTTGAGGAGTGTTATTGAAGACATCATCAGCGCCATGGATAATTAAGTGAAGTTTTTCGATACTTTCCCTGGTTTCTACCGTAATGTTCCTGTTGTTTATTCCAGATGAATGCTCGACTTCATTGTTGATACCGCTTTCCATTAGGCTACAGAATTTAAATTGCTACAGTTGTCGTTTTTGCAAAACGATGTGCTCCACCGTTTTTCTTTTTTATTACCTGCTAACTTAAATAACATATAATATAGAGTGGCTTTGTTGCATGAGAATAAAATTCTAATGATAGCTAACCTATCCTGATTTATTGTTACGCTGTCTTGTTAGTTTGTGGCTTTGTTGTTTGCAGCATGATGTTGAGTATTTTGCATCCAACAGCCACCTCGGTCTTTTGATATACTGTTTTTCTGGCAGCCAGTTTGTCGCCAATTATTATTTTATACCTGAACATTGCT
>JANYFT010000018.1 GCA_025359625.1 Ferruginibacter sp. | reverse complement strand
AAAAAGAGAGCTCTTGGTTGATGTGTGAAATGATATTCACCAGTGTGCAAAATTAAATCATACAGGCGATAAAAAATTAATCCCTATAAAAAAGGCCGCATTTAATGCGGCCTTTTTTATATAATCCTTAGTAAGTTTTAGTTGATTACTAATTTTTCTGTAAAGGCATTCTGACCTTTATCATCTAAAACATTCACCAGGTAGGTCCCTTTTGCCTGATAGCGGGTCAACCGGATTATCGGCGTTTGACTGCTTTTTGAAATGGTTACAACCTTTGACTGTACTGCTCTTCCTGCAAGATCTGTTACAACAATAGTATATCTGCCGGCTTTTTGTCCCTCAAACAAAATCCTGAATTCTGATCCGGTTACAGGATTGGGAAAAATTTTTGCGTCGCTGACTGTTGTTAATGGCACCAAAGATTTTGTAAGTGAAAAACTGTTGGCTGCATCCGCTTCTTTCTGCAATAGAAAATTGCCGCTGGCAAGGTCTGATGCATTAAATGGTTTTTCTGTAGTCACTACTTTTGTTGCTGAAAGATCTTTCATATTTACTTTATACAAGCCATCAAAAACATTGGCACTGCTAACAACCATATTACCATCAATATCAACAGCGGCTCCGTTGGTAGAAAAATTTGCAGGTAAACCGGTAATAGTTCCGGTTAACGTCGCAATCTTTTTTGCAACATCAATAGTAAATACATTATGGCCTGCTGCCACAATAATAAGTTTGCCATAAGCATCTGCCACCATATCGCCTCCCCAACTGCTGCATTTATTATGCACAGAAATTCCTTTATTAGCTGCGGCATCAATCACCATTCCAAGATCTTCTACCACCGCTTTTCTTCCGGTACTGAAACGTATTAAATGACTGGCATCATTTGTAAGCGCATAACCGTAGCCGTCAGCAGCAATTACCATTCTTGTAATTTGATTTTCTTCCGGTTGATAGGCTTCGCCTGAAACTTTTGCAATCACATTGGTTTTAACAGTAGTAAAATTTGCATCAGGCTTATTTAGGTCTAAATAAGAAATAGTAGCAAAATGCATCGGTGCAAAATACAAACGGTTATGTGCCTCATCAAATGCACAAGCCGCAACACCCAAACCTGTAGGGTTTGCATTTTTATCAGGTTCGGCCAATTTATCTTCACTTGCCAATTTAAAGGGTGTCTTATTTGCTTCAAACAAAGTTTTTACAACTTTGCCGGTAGCAATGTCAACCTGTTTGATATCTGCCCAAAAAAAGTTATTATTTTCTTTACCGGTAATGGCATAAGATCTTCCCGCATTTTGTGCCATTGTAAAAAGGGAAGTTCCAACGAATGAGATGGTGAGTAAAAATTTACGTTTCATAACAGGATAGTTTTTGTTAAATAATGCATGTGTAAATTATGCAAATAGCACTAAAAAAACAATAAAATTTTATAAGCGGGGAGGTGATAGCAATTTCTTAACACTGCCTGTTTTTAACAGCAATTTTTTTGCCTCTTCATAATCATCTATATTCAAATTATCCATCACCATTTTAACGCCCCTGTCTATCAATTTTTCATTAGTTAGTTGCATATTTACCATACTATTATTTTCTACCCTGCCCAATTGTATCATAACAGTAGTGGAGATCATATTGAGGATTAGTTTTTGTGCCGTGCCACTTTTCATCCGGGTGCTTCCTGTAATAAACTCCGGGCCAACAATTACTTCTATTGAAATGTTGGCAACCTCACTTAAGGGAGCGTTGATATTACAGCAAATACTGCCTGTTAGTATTCCCTGGTTGTTACATTTTTGCAAAGCAGCAATTACATAAGGGGTAGTGCCACTTGCCGCAATACCAATCACCACATCTTTATCACAAACCAGGTATTGTTCCAGATCTTTAAAGCCTTGTTCCTCATCGTCTTCCGCAAATTCTACAGCTTCTGTTATAGCTTTATTTCCTCCTGCAATTATCCCGATTATCAAGTTTTTCGAAACGCCAAAAGTTGGCGGGCATTCGCTGGCATCCAATATACCCAGTCTTCCGCTTGTGCCGGCACCAATATAGAATAACCGGCCGCCTGCCAGCATTTTTTCAACAATTATTGTTACCAGCTTTTCAATTTGGGGAAGCACTTTTTCAATGGCGCCCGGCACAGTTTTATCTTCATTGTTGATATTGCTTAGCAACTCCGCTAACGGCATTTTTTCAAGATGATGATAGCTTGATGCTGCTTCTGTAATCTTTTGTATTGACATATTTCTAAATACTTTCCTTTTATGGATGGCACATAAGTAAGCCACCCTGAAACACTAATTTATTTTGTTTTAATAGCGGTAGCTTTTATGCTATTTTCCTTATGGTATTTTACCAATCCGTCCATAGGGTTTTTTAAAACCAGTCCTAGTTGTAATTCATAACTATCACACATCTCTTTTAATACGTCTTTAAACCCAAAGGCAACACTTCCAATAAAATGAATAGGCATTATCCAGCTTTCCCGGTACTTGTACACGTGGTTAAAGAAAAATTCGTTAAAGCTATCTTCTATAATATTTTCTATCATAAAATGCCCCCGGTTTTCAATTAAAAATGGTACAAATTCAGCCAGGTAACGGTTAGGCAAAGAATGCTTATAAACGGCATCTAAAATTTCTATCGAACTGGTCTTATATTTAGCATTAAAGCGATCCATCAGGTCAGGATCAAATGTATTGTACAGATAATATTGCACCACCTTTTTTCCCAGGTAAGCCCCGCTGCCTTCATCACCCAAAATAAAACCTAGTCCGGGACTGTTTTTTTCTATTTTTTTGCCATTGTAATAACAGGAGTTAGATCCGGTGCCTAAAATGCAGACCACCCCTTTTTCGTTGCCACATAAAGCTTTTGCTGCACCCATCAGGTCGTGGTCTACAGATATTTTTGCACTGCTAAAAGTTTTTTTTAATGCCTGCTTTATAGACCTGACATTTTCAGGATTGGCACAACCCGTTCCATAATAATATACTTCATCCGGTTCAATATCTTTCATTTTCTTTTTTAATTCAACAGTCAGAATTTGTTGAATTTGATCAGTATTTAAAAAATATGGGCTAATTCCCTGTGTGTAAATTGCCTTTCTTTTTTTCCCATCCAGCAAACACCATTCTGCTTTCGTTGAGCCGCTATCTGCTATTAATATAATTGCCATTGGTATAATTAACTTTTTTTAGGTTTAAATAATTTAACCCCAAGTTAATTAAAAACACATCAGCGGCATTCATTATAATTCAATTATTTTCGTGTTAATAAGTGTATATATGAACAAGAAAATTCAGGTTTGGTTACCATTGCTCTTTAGTATAACAATGATTGCAGGTATGATGTTAGGTTACAAAATGAGGGATAATATGCCTGGAAAAAAATTTTTTTCCGTAGATAAACGACGCCCTGTACAGGAGGTTATGGATCTGATAGAAAGTAAATATGTGGATAACGTAAACATAGCTATGCTTAGTGATACGGCCATTGCTGCTATTTTAAGCAAACTTGATCCCCATTCGGTTTTTATACCTTCCGAAGATTTACAGGGTGTTAATGATGATATTGCCGGCACCTTTTTTGGTATTGGGGTAGAGTTTAATCTTTTTGATGATACCATTAATGTAGTGAATGTAGTGCCGGATGGGCCAAGCTTTAAAGCCGGTATAAAAACAGGGGATAAATTTATTAAAGTAGATGATAGCCTGGTGGCGGGTAAAAAGATAACTTCGGATAAGATTAGGAAATTATTAAGGGGGGATTTGGATACTAAAGTAGTGATTACTGTTTTAAGGGATGGCCAGACAAAACCTTTTACAGTTTCTCGTGGAATTATCCCTGTAAGTAGTGTTGATGCCAGTTATATTATTGAAAACGGGATTGGCTATATACGCCTTAATAAATTTTCGCAGGTTACTTACCCGGAGTTTATGAAAGCCCTGGAAGGCTTGCAAAAACAGGGATTAAAAAAATTGATACTTGACCTTAGAGGTAATGGTGGCGGTATTTTAGAAGAAGCGACCTCCATAGCAGATGAATTTTTAGACGGAGATAAATTAATCACCTACACGGAAGGAACTCATTTACCCAAAAAAGAATACCGTTGTAAAAGACCGGGCCTTTTTGAAAAGGGAGAGCTGGTAGTGTTGGCAGATGAAGGCACGGCAAGTGCCAGTGAAATATTGATTGGTGCGCTACAGGATTGGAACAGGGCTACCATTATAGGAAGGCGAAGTTTTGGCAAAGGCCTCGTGCAGGAACAATTTGATCTAAGTGATGGCAGTGCTTTACGGTTAACTATAGCAAGGTATTATACACCCATTGGCAGAAGTATTCAAAGGCCTTATGCCAATGGCGGTAAAGCGTATTATGAAGAAGTAAGCAACCGCTTTCATGATGGCGAAGTAAATTCTGCTGATTCTGTAAAACATGATACTACTAAAATATTTAAAACGCAAAACGGCAAAATAGTATATGGTGGTGGCGGCATTACTCCTGATATTTTTATTGCAGTAGATACAACTGATTTTAGTATTGCCACTGCTAAAATTTATTATAAAGGGCTTATAGGAGATTTTGCATATCGGTATTATTTGCAAAATAATCCCCAGTTAAACAGTTACAAATCCCCGGCTGATTTTGCTAAAAATTTCACCCTCACCAATGATAACTGGATACAGTTTACTATAATAGCAGCTAAGGATTCCATTAGGCTGGACACTATTTCTGGTAAAGAAAAAACCGATCTTATCAACCGTATACAATCCTCTATTGCCAGGCAGGTATGGCGCAACGAAGGGTTTTTTGAAATCCTGAATACCAAGGATAAAGCAGTGCTGAAATCAATAGAGCTATTGTCGAAATGATTCCTTTATAAATTTTCGAATTTAACTAAAAAGACTACCCGATTTCTTTAAGTGTTAAAATCTTCTATATAGATAAAATCATAAAAAATTATTGATCCATAATTTCAACAGGCTTTGTTGCATGAGAATAAAATTCTAATGATAGCTAACCTATCCTGATTTATTGTTAAGCTGTCTTGTTAGTTTGTGGCTTTGTTGTTTGCAGCATGATGTTGAGTATTTTGCATCCAACAGCCACCTCGGTCTTTTGATATACTGTTTTTCTGGCAGCCAGTTTGTCGCCAATTATTATTTTATACCTGAACATTGCT
>JANYFT010000456.1 GCA_025359625.1 Ferruginibacter sp. | reverse complement strand
CCGTTTGTTAATCCAAATAACCTTTCTTTTAAAATTGGGTCTTTCCCATTCCACAATGCGACTGCAAAACATATATTCTGCATATAATCTGATATTCCACCGATTCCATCTTCACCCCATAAGTATGCCCTGCTTCTTGCGTGGTCATGCGTAAAATAATTCCAAGCATCTCCGTTTTCACTGTAATCTTCCCTTACTGTTCCCCATTGTCGTTCACTTAAATAAGGACCCCATCTTTCAAGGGGAACTTCTTTAGTTGCATTGTTGTCAAGTCTTATTTGTTCAGCAGATTTATTATTCATAATTATCCATTAGTGGAGAAGCCGGGGTATAATGTCATGCCTCCGTCAGCAAAAATTGTTGTGCCTGTAATATAATCTGATTCATCGCTGGCTAACCATACAGCAACCCTTCCAATATCTTCGGGTTGTCCTATCCTGTTATAGGGCACAAGCGTGAGTAAACTTTTTAATGCATCAGGAGTTTCCCAGGCAGAGCGGTTGATGGGTGTTTGTATTGCACCGGGGCCAATGCTGTTAACTCTTATTTTTTTTGGAGCTAGTTCCTGCGCCATGCTCTTCATTAATAACATAACTCCTCCTTTAGATGTTGCATAATTTACATGGCCTCCCCACGGAATTATTTCATGCACACTGCTCATGCAAATAATTTTTCCTGCAGCAATACTTCTTTCAGGAACAATGCCGCGACGCAAAAATTCTCTTGTTGCCTCACGTGCACATAAAAATTGTCCGGTTAGATTTACATCAATTACCAACTGCCAATCTTCAAGACTCATATTTTCAAAGGCCGAATCTTTTTGCAAACCTGCATTGTTTACCAAAATATCTACTGTTCCAAATTCTTTATACATTGCCTGAAACATTGCCTGCACCTCGTCTTCCTTACTCACGTTTGCAGGCAGTGCAATTGCATTTCCACCATTAGCTTTTATTTCATCTACTACCTGCTGAGCTACTTCAGGTTTTGTTACATAATTAACTACAACATTAGCCCCGTCATTTGCCAATGCGATGGCAACAGCTTTCCCAATACCACTGTTGGCGCCGGTTACAAGAGCTGATTGTCCTATTAATTTAGGATTTTGATTCATTTAAGATTTGTTTTAATATTTTTTGAAGACAATTGTTTTGGTACTTTTATGTAAGGTGATCCTTTCAAGATTTTTTTAAATTTTTTAACATAAATAATTCTTCAAAAATCATTCCTGCCGGCGTGGCAATACAATTTAGCCAAAATTTTTATTCCTAAAACAATTCCAAAGCAAAAGTTCCCACAAGATTAATACTGATACTACTGAAAGGTGTAGTAAAAATTACTAATAATATAATTAATATAGTTACAAAATAATCTGTGTACTTCTTAATTCTTATTTGTAGTGCTGTAAAAACCGTTGCTATAAAAATAAATGAAGTGGTCAATTTTAGTTTGAAGTTACAATGACCCCCTAAGATAGAAGAATTGTGTAAATGAAATTCGTGAATGATACTGTATAGGATGAGTTCTAATCGTCGTCCTGCCGTGGCCCAAACCGAAAGAAGTTTAATGGGTTATTTTTGAAGTCGCCAATTGTTCTTAAATGCAAAAATTTTATAGAATGTTTATCCAAATTTCTAAATGACAGCTAAACTGCAACGGGTACTAATATAGTGTCATAATAACTATTTTATGTGTTATAGAATATTATCATGGTAAACACCATCTCTTTTTTCTCTTATCAATTCAACATTTAAAACAGGATAATATAGTAGCTGCACATACTCTGCTACTACATCGCTCTTTTCTAAACCAAAAGCCTTTTCATCGCTCAGGCCCATATCTTTCAATAAAAAATAAGATTTTAATAATAACCCTTCACGCAAAGCAAATTCATTTTCAATTGAAAGAAATTTTTCAATTACAACAAATTTAAAATCCGGTTGAGGGTTATATTTGGTAGATCCATCCGGTCTTATATGAAGGTTTAATTCTTTATTCGCAACCAATTCCTGTACGATGCGTTTAAAATATAATTCGGTTTTTGGTTGTATCCTAAAGCCTACATTTTTTAATTGTTTGAAAAACTTTTTAATAATACTTCCGACTCTGTCCTGAAAAATACCCCATATATTGTTGCCCTCTAGTACCCAGTGCTTTGTCTTTATACCCAACCATTTTCATCATTTACTTACGCCGTTGTTTTGTCTTCCGAACCAAATGTTTCCCAGCCTTATCTTCCGTCATAGTGATAACTGCATCACTAGCTAGGCCTTGTTTTGTAGTAAAATTTGTAAAGTTTATACCATCATACTAGCCCTTACTTTTGGGATTAAATTTTGCCATTGAAATTGTTGCCTCCCTTACAAGTTTTTATACCCTTGCCTGACCCGCCTCCTGTTATGATACTTCATTTATTTTTTTGCTTTATTTATTGCTCTTACAGAAATCAACAAGGCTAAAAGAGAAATTGAAACTGCCCAACAGCGGCAGGTATATATAGATTTTTTTCTTCTCTCAGTGTATCGAATGATGCTTTTTCCCTTGATTTGGCGGTGATGGTTTAATTGAATTTGGATCAGCCCCCTGGCAAGAAATACGATCTGTTATTTGCTGCACACAGCGGTTGAAAACATAAGGCGTTACAGCTATTGTACTCACCGCATCACAGATAAGAGGCATTCTTCGGGTTCAAGCATAACCTCTTTTATTTTAATAAGAATCGTAATTTGGAAAGATTCTAGGATGCGTCTCCATTGATAAATTTGGAAGTTTGATTAGGTCTCATAAAGAAGAATGAATAGAAGCCAAGGCTATTATGGCAGACTCTACTTCTATTACATCCCGAAATTTTTATCTACTTCAAATCTATACCCAAGATTAGCGACTTTCCCTACTTCTTCTCTTTTGATTAATCAGTAACAACATAATTACTATAAGAATCTTTTTTAGGCGTTCCACAATCCAATTCCATATCTTTCGTAAGTAAGAATTTTTTAAAGGTTTTGATTATGAATCCAAATTTTTATTTTAACTCTACTATCCATTATTCTTATAGTTTATATTTAATTATTAGATTACAATTACTCATGAAAGGACTAATACTAATATAAACATATAAAATAGTAATTGCAAGCAATTGGGCATTGTTTTTAGCATTCCTTATGTTTTACCCTTTGCTACGCCTTCTAGGGTATTGATAAATCAGGTACTGCATCATTAAAATTTTATTTATAGAGAGTACCCTGTACGTAAGTACCTCGCGGCCATTTTGAACCTTAGAATACAACGGCCGTTTAAATAAAATGCTTAAGAGATCTGAATTAATAAAATTTGGCTGAGTATTATCTTCACATTTTTTTTGATATTTTGTTTCAGATATTCTTTCTGTCTCGTTTAAGTATGAGTAGCTCCTTCTAAAGATTGGTTTTGCAGCAAAATAATTTCACAAATTAAGAGGATAATAATGGGCAATTCTCCCCCAAATTTTACAAGACAAATGAAGGCGATAGGTAGGAGATCTGCCCCTGCTTTAAGTCGCTCCCTGCCAGTTTTCAATAACGTGTTTATTACTTCCTTTACAAAAGCTGTCTGTCCACCCCACAATTATTATCAGGCGGTGTAGCTTGTTCATCAGAAGAATTTACTTCAGGCGTTGTAGCTTGTTCATCAGAAGAAATTTCGTCAGGCATTGTAGCTTGTTCATCAGATAATCCAAATACCCATGCCCATTGACTACCAGCTTTTAATACCATAAATAGCACTTTGCAGTCGGGCACTCAGTTTACAAGACATCACATAAGCAATCTGTTGGTCTTTTTTCGCTGCAAACACCACTCTCGGCCCGAAATAATCCTATCTTTTTATTTTTAAGAATGCGAATGTTTCTTCTAAAAAACGAATGCAATTGATACTACTGCCTTTATTGCCACTACGGTTCAAGCAATTAGCTATCATTCTTATGTCTTTTACAAAAGCAAATAAAAGATGATGGCTGTTGCGCCCCGTTTAGTAGAATTTTACCCGCTCTTACTTCCTTGCTGTTCTCCATAACGGGTGATTACACCACTGTCTACATCCAATGTATAGTTGTCAAATTGTAACTGCTCAAAGAGCTAACTGTTTAAATCAATAAATAAATGGTGATTGAGTGATGGGGTAAATTTTTTAAAGAATCTTCCAAACGTGGTTCCGGATGCCACACGCTTCCAACCAAAGATCTGACGTAGACCTCGTCTAAACGAACCACCGCAGTGTGACTAAACCTAAAGCAACCGATTCATATACTAACCCAAAAACTTTCTATAATACTGATTGAATCAATACTATTGTTGCTCTTACCCTGGGGTAAATCCAACTCAAGTGGTTTTTTCCTTATGCCCGTCTAGTCTATCAACATTTTTCATCTCCTTCATACCACCCCACGGCGTTACCATATTATCGCTGTATTCATGATGCATACTCATAATCAAATTTAAAACACACTGGCAGAAAATTGTCTAACGCAAAATATGGGTTAAAAGAACTCCACATAGTTCTCGTCAATTTTATTCTGTTTCTCCTTAATTGTCATAATAATAATCAACACATAAAGATCCGCCAAATCTTTTTATGCACTCAGAAGATTGGCGAGTCTTGTCAAATCCGGTATAAAATGGTTCGAGAATAGTACTATAGGGTTCACTTCTTGGGACAAATCTAAAATATTTGGATTTGTCCCATTTTTTTACCCCTATTTTCTTGCCTATAAGCGTACACCACATAATGAATTGCTTCATCTACTCTTGAGGCAATGTATTTTTTCCCAGCTTCAGTCATTTTATTTACATAACCCAAAGAAGCCGTACCCATGTAACGTCCTTCTTTTTTTGCATGTCTCATTCCATTAAATACATTTAATGCCCATCGGTCTTTTTCAACTTCGGGTGCTGCTAATAAGATGCAAGCATCATTTTGTTTTCAGGAATAGAAAGGCTTGCTACACCCTGCAGCCCTACACCCAATTTTTTAAAGTGCTTATCATTTGATAAGCATAACCTGCATTTCGGCTAACCGATCCCATTTAGTCAAAAGAACAAGGTTAGCATTAACCCTTTGTTTGCACAAATCAATTAATAACTAACGAAGCTGCCAATAAAGACATCTTATCATTCCAATAAATTTAGAATATAAAACAGTACGTCAATTTATAAAAAGACAGGTAGGTATTTTTTTTGATGAGTCCTATCATTTACACATTTTGAAATACAAAATGAGTTTTTAAACATACCTTGTTATGTATGCAAAAATCTACCATAAATAATTCTTTGGAACAATTCTGGAGCCTTACAACAGCAGATGCTTTTAAGCATGTTTCCAGCACCGATAAAGGACTTTCAAACAGCGAAGTAAAAGGCAGGCTTAAAAAATATGGCGCCAATACTTTTAAAGCCCAGTCCCGTTCTTCGGCTGTTATACTTTTTTTAATGCAGTTTAAAAATCCCATCACTATATTATTGATTGGTGCTGCATTGCTGTCAATGGGTTTAGGCGATTTCTCCGATGCGTTTATTATTTTATTTATCATCCTGGTAAGCAGTTCACTTGGGTTTTGGCAAGAGAAGGGAGCAGCCAATGCAGTTGCTGAACTATTAAAAATGGTACAGATAAAATGCCGCATTGTAAGGGATGAAAAAGAAATTGAGTTACCGGTTGAAACTGTTGTACCCGGAGACATTATCCTTTTATCTGCCGGAGATGTAATACCTGCGGAGAGTTTATTGCTGGAGAGTAAAGAACTTTTTATAGACGAAGCTGCTTTTACTGGCGAAACCTTTCCAGTTGAAAAAAGTGTGGGCATAGTTGATGCAGGTGCCACTTTGGCTAAAAGAAGTAATTCATTATTTATGGGTTCGCATGTTATCAGCGGAAAGGCCAGGGCATTGGTTATTACAACAGGTAAGCAAACGGAGTTTGGTATAATATCCGACAGGCTGCGTTTAAAAAACCCTGAAACTGATTTTGAAAAAGGCATCCGCCAATTTGGTTATCTGCTAATGGAAATTACATTGGTATTGGTACTCGTAATTTTTGCCATCAATATACTGTTGCATAAACCTGCATTGGATTCATTTTTATTTTCGCTGGCATTGGCTGTTGGTTTAACGCCACAATTACTCCCAGCTATTATCAGTGTAAATCTTTCTGTTGGCGCAAGGGCCATGGCAAAGCAAAAGGTAATTGTAAAACGGCTTTCTTCCATTGAAAATTTTGGTTGCATGAATATCCTTTGTTCTGATAAAACAGGAACGATTACAGATGGTAAAGTGACACTTAAATATGCGTTGGATATAGAAGGAACCCATTCAAACAAAACACTGGAATATGCCTGGTTAAACGCCACCATGCAGCAAGGGTTTAAAAATCCGATTGATGCTGCTATACGTTACAGCTACCAGGGAAATGCAGATGGGTTTACAGTTCAATCAGAAATACCTTATGACTTTAACCGGAAAAGATTAACCATACAAGTTAAAAATGAAAAAGAAAATATAGCTATCACAAAGGGAGCATTAAATGCTATACTTGACATTTGCGATACGGCAGAAACAGCAAGCGGACAGGTAATACAAATGAAAGATAAATCAGGTGCTATAGATGATGAATACAAAAAATTAAGTGCGGAAGGTTTTCGTTTATTAGGTGTCGCCTACAAGAAAGGCAGCAACGATAAAAACTTTACCAGGGCGAATGAGGATAAAATGATAATCGCTTAGCAAATCCAGAAGAAAAAACGAATGGTTTTATTTTTCTTGCTGATGACGAGAGTTTGTATATAACAGGTGCCAGCTTAAATTGACGGAAATGTATTGAAGAAGAAAAAAATAATAATAAAAAAAATGCTCTATAGGAAATAAATCAATGGCAACATCATTTACAAAAGTTTTAATAACCGGCGCCACAGGCAATGTAGGCAAAGTAATTTTAGAGGCATTGCAAAATACAGATCATCAATTAGATATTATTGCAGGAATAAGAGATTTGGAAAGCGATAGTAAAGATCTGGCTGATTATAGGGTAAGTTTTGAAAAATTTGATTTCACTGATGCCTTAACATACAAACCGGCTTTACAAAATTGCGATATACTTTTTTTACTAAGGCCACCACAAATTTCAAATACTAAAAAATATTTTGAACCATTGGTGCATGCTGCAAAACACAATGGGGTAAAGCATATTATTTTCTTATCCGTACAAGGCGTAGAGAAAAGCAGTATCATTCCACACCATAAAATTGAGAAGCAAATTGTCGCAAGTGGCATACCCTATACTTTTTTGCGACCTGCCTATTTTATGCAAAATTTTACTACCACACTGCATAATGATATGGTAAATAAAAAAAGAATATTTCTGCCAGCAGGCAAAGCTAAGTTTACGCTGGTAGATGTTACAGATATAGGCAACGTAACAGCTAAAATACTGTCTGATGTTACAATGCACCAAAACAAATGCTATGAATTAACAAGTAGGCTAAAACTAACATTTAAAGAAATGGCGCAGGAATTAAGCCTTGGGTTGGGGATTTACATCGCCTACAAATCACCAAATCTTTTTAATTTCTATTTTGCTAAAAGAAAAGAAAAATTATCACCGGGTTATATTCTGGTATTGATAATGCTGCATTATTTTCCAAGATTTCAAAAGGAACCTGCCGTTACAGATTGTATAAAAAAAATTACAGGGATAGCTCCATTGGAATTTGACCAGTTTATCAATAACAACAAAACACTTTTGATATAAAAAATAGCAAGCCAATAAGCTGGCTTTTTACGAGAATGAAAAGACAAGTGTTTGTTGCTAAATAATGAAAGTAAGTACAACTATTTTGAAATGTGTGAATGATACAATTCTTTTATTTGATTGTATAACACTTTAGGATAATTAAAAGCTCAATTTTAGATTTAAGGAATGATTTGTAAAAAACATGTAAACGACAAATGAAATAAATAGGGATATTATGGTTACAACATTGGGGATACAATAGCAGCCATCACTGGGTAATGCTGCTTAAAATAATGGTAAGGAAGGCAGTATAGCGGCATCCATTTTAGACCTTCATTACGCATTCACTGTAAACTAATAAAAATGGATAAGACAAAACATAAGAGGGTACCAGAAGGGAAGGAAATTGAAAAAGAAAAGATTCACCTCATTGTAGAAATCATCGAATACATACCCAACTCAATATTGAGCAGGACTATCTTAAAAAAAACCACTGGTAATGTCACCGTTTCGTCCTTTGCGTCAGGAGAAGAATTGGCTGAAAAAACTTCCCCCTTTGATAACTTTATCCAGATAATTGATGGGGCAGGAGAAATTACAATTGACGAGAAGGTTTATAAACTAACGCTTGGACAGGGGATAATTATCCCCGCTCATGCCAAACACTGCTTTAATGCGGATGAACAGTTTAAAATGATTTCAACAGTAATTAAAAGCGGTTATGAAGACTGAACCCCTTACCATCCTTCATTATAACAGAAGAAACAATCATTTAATACTCCTTTTGACCCAAACAGGGGATTGTGGTTTATCTTTTGTAACATGTACCACAAACAACCGTACTACAGCAAGGCCTACATTGAAACTCTATATTAAATACATGGTTAGCATCCGTTGCAAAATGGTAGTTAAGGAAGCTTTTAAAAAATTAGGCCTTCATTATGTAACTGTAAATTTGGGTGAAGTAAATGTGTTGGAAAACATCACTGATAATCAACGGGAGAAGCTAAGAGCTATTTTATTTACATCAAAGCTGGAATTAATGGATGATAAAAAAGCAATTTTGATTGAAAGGATAAAAGCTGTTATCGTAGAAATGATCCATTATTCACAAGATTTACCGAAAACAAACTTCTCTGATTTTTTAAGCAAAAAATTAAGTTATGATTATACTTACCTGGCAAACCTTTTTTCTATTACACAAGGAACTACTATCGAGCATTATATCATCATGCACAAAATAGAATAAGTAAAAGAATTAATTATTTACGACGAACTTAACATTACTGAAATAGCTGACAAACTTCATTACAGCGGTGTGGCACACCTCTCCAGCCAGTTTAAAAAAATAACGGGGTTAACGCCTTCTTATTTTAAATCTTTGAAAAAATAAAAAACTTACTATGCTTGAAGATTTGTAAATAGCTTTTGGCATTATAGTATCTTTTACAATTTACCCAAAATATTTATCCATTTAAAAAACATATCCTTTACTGCATTATTAGTAGCCTTATCCGGCGTATAATATTTTGTTTCCAGGTTACAACATCAGATGCATTAGGGAAAGGATGGAAAGTAAAAGATTATGTAAAGCAATTTTCATTGCTTATTATTTATCAATCTTCATTTTTATGATTACAGCATTCACTTTACATAATTCTAATTTGCTGTAGATGACTCCTTTTAAAAAAGCCTCTTTGCTTTGTATTTAGTTTTTAACAATTTTAAAAACACTTCCTTTTGTGTTTCCCGGGCCAGTATCCGGATTGGTTAATATATACAGCTCGCCTGCGGGGTCTTCACCAAACGACGTTATTTTAAAGTTTTGGGGGAAGTTTTCCAATGTAATTTTACCTCTGTTCCATTTAGCGTTTATTTTCTGTAAATAAAATACCGGCCCTGTCCAATCAGCAAACACGTATTTACTTTTTAAAACCGGCAATTGTTTGCCATTATACACGTAACCTCCCGTAACAGATACTCCCTCCTTACGGCCATATTCTGTTATGGGCATAGTGATACCTTTAATATCACAACCCATAGCAGGATTATGACAATGCGTTCCTTCTACTATTCTCCATCCGTAGTTAGCGCCTTTATTAATAATATTTACCTCCTCCCATAAATCCTGGCCAACATCCCCCGCAAACAGTTGCCTGGAGATTTTATCAAAAGAGAATCTCCAGGGGTTACGAAAACCATAGGCCCATATTTCTGGCTTTACATTTTTTCTGCCAATAAAAGGGTTGTCTTTTGGTACTTTGTAACCAGAGTTGGTGTTAACATCGATACGCAATATTTTGCCAAGCCAGGTACCCAGGTTTTGCCCGTTGCCAATTTCGCCATGCATGTCGTGCTGGCCTCCGCCATCTCCAAATGAAACGTACATATAGCCATCAGGGCCAAACTGCATACAACCACCATTGTGATTTCCGTCCGGCTTTTCAAGAGAAAGTATAATCCTGCTGCTATTAATGTCAACCTTGTTTGAATTTGGAGAGAGCTTATATTCGGCTATCACATCCTTATGATTTGATTTATTGGAGGATGGTGTGCTGTAAAACACATAAAATTTTTTATTCGATTTAAATTGCGGGTGCAATGTAACTTCCAGCAAACCCCGCTCTTCGTAATTATCGTTCAATTTTATAAGTTTATTTTTGAGATCAAGTAAGGGCACATCGCTTAATTTACCGTCTTTAATTACGCGTATTTTCCCTTTTTGTTCCGTTACCCATATTTCACCATTACCAGGAAAAGCGATTGACGTAATTGCCTCCAGATTACCTGCAACCTGTTGCACCTTTACAGTTATGGGCGATAGCTCATCACTTTTGTCACCCGGTTTAGTTTGACAAAAAACTTTAAAAGAAAACATATATAAGCTGATGCCAAACAGCATAATAACAGGTCTGCAAACGGATGACAACTTAGCTAAAGATTTATTCCGGTTTAATTTTTTCATTATGGTTTTTATTATTAGTAATTAATTTTTTAATTCAGTATTTAGTTAGAATTAATGATGCAAGTCTTCATCAAACAGATTCTTTTAATTGATAAATCATACACCTGAATAAATCTTAGTGTGCATCACCACGGGTAATTCCATTCTCTCCAAATGCATCTACAGCAAACCAGTATTTTTGATCTCGGTTCAGGCTACGGATAGTTACTTTAATGTCGCCATATACCTGGTAACTTCTATACAGTTTATCTTTAGCTGTGCCAAACCGGATATTATAGCCAATAGCATTTTGTTGTTTTTTCCATGATAGTTGAACGTTCCGGGGATCAGTAGTATCTCTTAGTATTTCAAAGGAATTTACCTTAGTTGGCTTTTTGCCATTACCTGATCCAAAAACCCTGAAACCGGAAATGGCGAAAGTTCCACCTGGCACCCGGTAATTAGTTACTTTTAGAAACCGGGCTTTCACAGGAATTTTTATTACGTGGTACTGGTGTGTCAGATCTTCTGAGTTGTTAGTTTGATCAACTAATTTTCTCCATGTCTTTTTATCAGTAGAATATTCTAAAAGATATTGCTGAGCCGGCACACCTGTGCGCCCAAAAAGTTGCGTATTATTTTCAGCAAAGTTTATTTGCACCGCATTAACAGTGGATATTGAACCAAGATCTACGCTTAGCCATTCGCCTTTATCACCGGTCTTCGCACTCCAGTAATCCCGTACTTCTTCATCAAAAGCAAGCGATGCAGGCTTTGTATCTAAACTCGACGAGGCTTCTGCTGTTTTTTTGTACGATAGCATCATCCATCCAGGAAAAAGTTCACTTACATCCTTGATTTTATGGTGAGGCATTACCATTGGATAATCGGCAAATTCTGTATGCGCAATCAAATTGGCTTGCTTGTCGAAGGTTACAGGAAATAAGCCAAGCCTGCGCTCAAACTTGTGTTTTACAGAAATAGTCATTGTTGCAATATGCCAGTAATTACCGTATTTATCTGTAAATGTTGCCCCGTGACCGGCTCCGTTGATGAAGCCTTCCGGTTTAGCAGAAAATGGATTGTTGGCAGCATAAGTAAATGGGCCCAATGGTTTGTCCGAAATATAATATCCATCAGCATAGCTTTTAAATTCAGTACCCGGTGCTGAGTATTGATAATAGTATTTACCATTGTATTTATTAACCCAGGGCGCCTCGGTCCATGGGTTGTCGTTATCGGTATTATAATCGCCAAATCTTTCCCAGCCGTGTAATGCTGGATTTCCCTTTAAAACATTTACAGGATTTCCAATAGGATTTAGCTTGTTATTAAGGTCTAATTCAATTGCCTGCAGATAGCCGTTGTTGGTGCAGCCATAGTACATATACACTTTGCCGTCAGTGTCCTGAAACAGATCAGGATCTCCTACAGGCAATGGAAAAGAATCAGTGAATACTTCCCACTTTCCGGTTATAGGATCCTCTGATTTATAGATTACTTTACTTCCTAAGGGGAGATAATAGAGCGTTCCGTTTATTACAGCTGCGGTGGGTGCATCTTTCTCAAAAGGAAGGTCTTTAGTAGTAACAAAATTCCAATCGAGCAGGTCTTTTGAATACCAGTATCCACCGGATTGTGTGGCAAACAAATAATAAATGTCTTTGTACAAAACAATAGTAGGATCGGCAGCTGTACGCCTTGAAGGTTCATCCAAACTAAACCGGTAACTTATATTCAGCGGATTACAAAATGTTTGTTGGCTTATTGCCTGGTTCGGTAGCAATATGCCAGTTATACTCAATAAGAGGCAAACCAATAAATTCGTCTGTAATGAATTTTTTTTCATGTTATTCCTTATTAAATACTCGTGTTTTTAATACGCCTTTTGGCAAGGTAAATTCTTTCAACCGTTTATAATTAATCTCCTCGTGCTACTTTATATAACCAAAGTGCACTTTTTCAGATATGCCATTAGGGTCATCCAATAATTGAATGGTTGTTGATGGCCCTAGATTTACAGGATCGGCCCATGAGCGCAAAGCCCATACAATTTTTTTATCGGGCGTAACTTCGATAGCCTGTACCGGGGCATTTCCGGCAACCAATTTACTATCCCACTGATTAAACCAATTATTGATCAGGGTATTACCGTTTGGAAGACGCATAGCCAGCTGCGGTGATGTTACTTTATAGCCCGGTATTTCATCTAATAAATACTCCCACACAGTGGCACCATTACGGGTAATTTCTCTTACAAATCTTTTATTACTTGTTACCAATATATTTCCGTTTTTTAATGGAACGGCCGACCAAACGCTCGGGACGTCAAGCGATAAAAGCTCTTTTCCATTTATATCATATTCGCATATCTTTCCTAAATCCATGTGCGCCACAAGGATAGTGCCTGCCTCTGTTAATCTTGCATGCCTTATTTGCCCATGCGTACCGCTTTTAAAAGGTATTGCAAATTCTTTTTCAATCGTATTAGTCCGGATGTTCATCACAACTACTTTAGCCGGATTGCCGTTTTGAATAAATACTACATGATTTTTTCCAACAGGCTGGGCGGTATGTGTTTCGAAACCTTCAGGTGCATCGTATTTCCAAAGTACTTTTTTGCTGCTGTTAATTAAAGTAACACCATACTGATGGGCGAACAGCACCTCTCCGTTTGCCATTAATACGGCATCACTTATTTCACCCCTGCCTGTTGTATCAATATACGACCATGCTATTTTACCGTTACGCACAATATACATGTTACGGGTTTTGGCTTCACCGGCATAAAAAAAATCAAATTGCTTAAGCCCTTTTCCTGGCAAAACCTCAGGCGCTAATGGTTTACCGGCATTTGAATCAATTGCCTGTGCTATTGCCTGTTTACCAAAACCTGTTGATAGCATCAGCATCAGTAGCCCTCTGATGACGCAACTCTTTATTAGCATTGTACGTGTATTTCTCATATATTATATAATTACTGCTGCCCATCCGCCATTGCGAACCATTTTAATGTTTATTTTATCTCCCCATTTTACCTGCACCATTTTTTTTCTGTAATCCATGGCCTGGCGGCCTGCATTTATACCATCCTCAAAATAAGTCAGGGTGGCACATTTGGTACCGCAATATCAAAATTAAATAGCATAATTAGTTAGTTTCGTTTTTAAGCGGGCTTATCTTTATAGATTTAAACTTTACATGACCATGCTTTGCATAAAACCACAAGTAGCCTCCTTTTTGTTCCGGCATCCGGTTTACAATGCAACGCTTTCCGCCAATAGATACATCAATGATGTCATCATCAAGTATCATATCAATTTTTAAAGGCTTATCTAATCCATCCACTGCTTTTATCATTGTATTACCAAGCCATATAGTTTTAGTGTTGGCAGAAAAATTGAGCCTGTAGCCGTGAGCCGCCTGCTGATCTGATCTTACATATAAACCATACTCTTCCGTTGATCCTAAAGGTTCAATTTCCATGGTAACCCTGCATTTTAAAGGTATGCCTTCAACATGTGCAGCGCCAGCGCCATTGGGGGCGGTGATTGACAAAACATCAGTTCCTTCAAGTTTACTATCCAGGTCGGTTTTGATGGGCAGATCTATAGTGGCACCAGTTTCTGGTATCATCTCTTCAGGAAACCTGGTATCCAAAGTGCCGTCTGCCTGTTGTGTAACTTCACGAAATATGGCGTTACCTCCAAATCGTTCTTCTCCGTTATCCTTATTTTCGTTCCGGCTCGGAATCCAGGCTGCGGCGATGCGCCTGCCATTTTTAAATTCGGCAGTTTTAACTACATTGGCCCAGGATTCATTTAAAGCCTGGTATTTAGGTTCTTGCCATGGCCCGTATGGGCTTTTGGATTGCACATAATAAGTATCACTATAGTCGCTATAAACAAGGTAGTACCAGCCCTTCCAATAAAAGTAATCCGGGCACTCGGGTACAGACGGCTGCCCGGTCAATATCGGCTTCTGAACAATCCAATTTTTAAGATCTGTTGAGGTAAGATGCACCAGGCAGCCACTTGCATGTTTTAATACCGGATTCTCCTGAGAACTGGATACGAATAAATGAAACTCACCGGTTTTTTCATCCACAAATACCTTTGGGTCCCTAAAATCGCGTTTGCTATAACCCGGCGCAGAAGTATAAAAAGGATTAGGTCTCTGCTTATCAAAATGAATCCCATCTGAACTGATAGCATAACTTAACTGTTCGTTTATCTTGCCTTCGCTATTGATAAGCCTGGTGGCATAAAAAGCATAGTATTTATTTTGATAGTAAACGACAGAGCCCGTACAGATAGATTTTTCCCATTCTTCATCAATACCCAAAACTATAGGCTCCTGTTTCCAGGTTTTCAGGTCGGTTGTAGTGCTTAAAACCCATTGATGCCCGCCCAAACCACCCAGGCTGGCATGGTGAGCTGAATCAAGGAGCCAATAAAAAGAGAAAACACCATTGCGTGAAAAAGGCATACAATCGCCCACAAACAAGTTTCCTTTAGGACGCCAGTATTGCAGGTTTGTCGTGCTTTGAATAGCAGGATCATACGTTACACCAAGTTGCGCTTTAAGGCAGGGGCGGACTAATAGAAATAGAAATAATAATAAATACTTTTTCATGTGTGTAATTTAATATGGTTTGCTTTAGCCAGTTCGGCCATAGAAACCATGTTGTCAAATACCATCAAGTTTTAACGGCCCATTATTTTCAGCAATATCATTTATTCCCGCAAGTATTACAACCACACCTGGTTTTAAATGATCACATCCTTACGAAAGCGAACCTGCATTTGCCCGGTGGTTTGCCCGCTATTGCCACGATTAAAATAAGGTTTGCCGGAAAACAATGAATTTACTTCCTATTGATAAGTTGAATCCGGTAACTGAAAGTTGACGGCTCCGCATGTACGCGGCACGATTCTAACGGGCGTGGTCCACAGCCGTTCGAACCAACTCCCAGTGTTTTATGACTGATACACAAAACAGTGCCTTTACTTTTCGGCAGATCTATTTTGTATTCCACCGGATCCATTTCCTCATCGCTGTACGGTAGTGCAGATACCTGCAATAAAGC
>JANYFT010000452.1 GCA_025359625.1 Ferruginibacter sp. | reverse complement strand
GTTTAATAATTGTTTCATGGTTATACTTTATACTTTGTTTTGAATTGTACATAACAAAAGTAGGTACTTTGTATTGCAAGGAACATAGGAATACACAAACGGTAGTAAATTGCTGATGATTGGTAATGCGAATCAGTTAATCTCTAATGAGGCCAAAAAATAAAATAAAAAAGCGTGGTAGTTTATTAGGGTTGTTGTGGCTTATTAAGCCCTGGCATATTTTATTTTGCTGATAATAATAAGGAGTATTCCTGCAAGGATCAGAAAAAAAGCAATCATTTCTGCCTGACTAAGTTGAAAACCAAATATTGTATATAGGTGGTTGACACGTATCTTTTCAATAAGAAAGCGTTCAAACCCATTCATAATAAGATAAGTGCCAAACATGATACCCGGTATCTTTATTCTTTTCCGATAGGCCCACAAGATTAAAAAAAGTAAGGTACACATCACCGTTTCATAAAATGCTGTAGGAAAAACAGGTTGTGGCAGTGACCGGCAATGCTCATCTGTACAACCCGGTATTTTCTTTCCATCCTTATTAACATTCATCGGGTATGAATAGGCAATCATCCATTTTGGTAAAAAGGAAGGACCTTTAAGAGAGAGATGAGGTACAGCATCCAGGCTTATAAAAGTACGTGCAGCTGGTATGTAAGTATATATGTTTCCGCTATCCAATATCTTTCGTTCTAAATGATAAGTAGCATATTTTTGTAATTGTTGGTTAAATTCACCCACCTTAGCTTCTCTTACCTTGCCATAATCATCACTTACATAAGCACTGTTATAAATTCCCCAGTCCCCGTCGCCTGCAACCTGGCATCCTATACGGCCAACTGCGTATGCAATCATTAAAGCTGGTGCCGCTGCATCAGTTAAATGAGCTAGTTTAATGCCTTTTTTATAAGCGTACCAGCAAATAGCGATAGCTGCTAAAATAAGCCCCCCATAAAAAGTTAGCCCTCCGCCTGAAAAAAGCGTACCAATAGGATCACTGATCAGTTCATCCATATTCTCTATTGCATCAAATAATTTGGCTCCTAAAATACCGAATATCAATCCAAGGATAATGATATCTCCAACCCTGTCGTGCGGCCATATCCTTACATTCCTTTGTTCAGGCTCTTTCAGTTTCTGTTTGTTCTTCTCCCACCATTTTAGTGCTATTAAAATACCTCCAACCAGCAACCCAGCCCATAAATTTCCATCTCTTGAAAAGATATAGGTCTGAGGGCTTATATCTTCCGGTTTATTCAATAGCAATCCAAATAACTTATATCCAAATACAAAGCCGGTAATGAAATTTACAAAAAGATCCAAAAAAGTAGCTGGCATCCCAACAGTAATAGCCTCTTCTCTTGGCAATAATAAACCCAGCTTTTCTTTACGTTTTAATTCACTTGCTAAAACGATTGCAGCCGATACAAATCCCATTGCCACCATTAAACCAAAAGTATTTAACAGGTAAAGCGCCTTCCACTCTACTCCAAACCAGTCTTTAAAAACGTAGTATAAATTGGGATACATGCTGTATTAAATTAAGGGTTGCAAGATATTCAATTATTTCTTGCGGCAAGTAATAGTAAGTTGAATAAAAATCCCGAAACGAATCGTTTCGGGATAAAATAGAATTGTAGTGATCAATTAGTTGCAGTACTGATCAAAAGCACCAATCAGGTTTTCAGCGATCATTTGTGCACTTCTACCTTCGATATTGTGCCTTTCAATAAAATGAACCAACTGCCCATTTTTAAATAACGCAATAGACGGAGATGAGGGAGGATAAGGCAATAAATGTTCTCTTATCTTTTTTACTGCATCTACATCAAAACCTGCGAAACTTGTCATTAAATTATCTGGTTTTTTTGCACTATTATGCACAGCCATTAACACACCAGGCCTTGCAGTACCTGCGCTGCAACCACAAACAGAATTAATTACAACAAGCGTAGTTCCTGCATCGGTTAATTTTGTATCTACATCTGTAGCGGTTAACATTTCAACAAATCCATTTTCAGTTAACTCTTCCTTCATCGGTATTACTATTTCTTCCGGATACATATTTATGTTTTTAGATTACAAATTTACGACCTTAGTATCAATAAACATTTAGGCTTGTCAATATGTTTTAAAAACCTTCGGCTATATCAGAAAGCCATTTAGTCACTATTTTAATTTAATAGTGCCACTTTGGCATTAGTAAATTAATTAAATAGACAAAATTTCAAACAAAATCATTTGGAATATAATTTGACCAAAGCATTCTGAATAAAATTTAAAAAACTTAAAAACTAAAACTATGACATTCGTAAAAGTAAACAACCCGGCTGCAAAAAATTTTGATGGTTTGATGAAGGATATTTTTAATGAAATTCCTGCTACTTTTGGCAAAACTCTCCGGGAAGATTTGTTAGGATTTCCGCCGGTAAATATTGTAGAAAGTGGTAATTCATATCATTTAGAAGTAGCTGCTCCCGGTATGGAAAAAACTGATTTCAACCTAAAATTAGATGGCACATTATTAACCATCAGTGCAACAAAAAAAGAAGAAGCTAAAGAGGAGGCTTCAAAAAGCATCCGTAAAGAATTCAGTTATAAAGGGTTTAAAAGAACCTTTACACTGGATGAGCAAATAGATGCAGCCGATATTGCAGCAAAATACGAAAATGGTATTTTAAAAGTTGATCTTCCAAAAAAAGAAGAAACCAAAGTGGCCAGTAAAGAAATTACCATCCAGTAAATTTTATTGTTAAGTATATAATTGTTTTGGTAAAAAAAGGCTATTTCGTTAAAACGGGATAGCCTTATTTTTTTTTAAATGCACTGGCTTTATTTTATGTTTTAACTTCACCGGCTATACAACATAATAAATACAATGATAAAAAAAAGGACTTTACATTTATTGATTTTTTTGATAACACCAATAGTACTTCTCTCTCAAACAAGGCCTGATACACTTATCAATATATTTACACAGCCTGCATCCAGCCAAACGGACACAGTACTAAGAATAAAAAATTTAAATCCCTATTTTAATTTACATGTAGATTCAACACTCAAATACCCATTAGAGATCAATAAAGATCTTGCAAAGTATTATTGGTTTTTAAAAAATTCCCCCGTAGGATTAAAAATTAATAAGGATAATGGTGAGTTAACTTTTAAAGCAGAAAAATCATACTTTCTTTCCGGGAGGTTAAAATATGATTACGAATACAAAGTGGCATTAAGTGTGCAAAACCTTAACAACCCTCAAGAACGGGTGGATACCAGTTTTGTATTGCTTTTTTACAATACCGAAATTATTACTTCCAAAATAAAACCCACGGTTACCAATACTTTGTTTATTGATGAAGGAGATACTGTAAGTTTTAAGTTACAATGCGATAATGGAAATTTTCCCATAGAAGAAATTACCTACTTTAGTAATTACCCTATTAAATCTTTAACCCCTGTTACCAAATGCAATGATGATTTTACCTGGTGTGCCCCATTTGATTTTGTAAAAGAAATGGATAAGGATAAGCAAAAAAAACTGGAGATATATTTTATAGGAACCAACAAATTTAATAACAAGGATACTGCCATTATAAATATTGTGGTAAAGGAAAATATTAATTATCCGCAACAGGCGATAGAATTTGGAAAATTGAAAATTGATATTGAGAATTACGTAGTTCAGTTAAAAAGCAGCTTCAGACTGGTTGATAAAAAAATAAAAAAAACAAAAGGTACCAGAACACGTTTTGACCTGGCTTCAGCATCTACTGCTTTGGGAGGAACCGTCTTTTCATCCTTACCCGGCAGCAGCCAGCAAACTACAGGTAAGATATTACCAAGCGTAGGAGTAGCATTAGTACCGGTAAAAGAAGCTACTGCTCCTAACAGTAATGCTGATCAAAACATCGCAACACTTATAAGAAGCAGTATCAAAAGACTGGAATATTTACTGGCAGATAATACTCTAATTGGAGAAAAAGACCCGGATATTTTAAATAAATCACGAAAACTAAAAGATGAATTAAAACAGACCCAGATTCAATTGATAGATATTCCTATTGCTGAAGACAATTCCAGCAGCAAAGAACTGGACGACTATTTCAACAACCCTAAAGTAAATAAAAAATACAGGGTAAAACATAATAATTAGTTTTCTGCATCTACAAAAAAAGTGGCCAAAGCCACTTTACAAAATTCTTCGAAAAAATGTTTTACATATATCCCAATATCTTAAGCATGCTCTGGTAGCTTTGCTCCTTTGCATACACCCAATCAACGAGTTTGCCATTTTTATCATGCCCAATTACAACATGCTGCGGAGAAGGTATTAAACAATGCTTAATACCACCATACCCACTTATCTGATCCTGGTAAGCTCCGGTGTGAAAAAATCCGACATATAAAGGCTCCCCACCCGCAGTTAACTTCGGCAAAAACACTTCGTTAATATGTTCTTCGCTATCATAATAATCATGACTGTCGCAGGTAATACCGCCCAAGGTTACCCGCTGGTATTCATCTTTCCATTTATTAATAGGCAACATCAAAAACTTTTCACCAATGCCCCAGGTATCAGGTAAAGTAGTGATAAAAGAAGAATCTATCATGTACCATATCTCTCTGTCATTTTGCATTTTTTCACCAATCACACTATAAATATGCGCCATGCTTTCTCCCACAGTGTAACTGCCAAATTCCGTAAAAATATTGGGCATCTGTACTTTATTTCTTTTGCACGCAACTTTAATATTACGAACAATTTCATTGATCATAAACTGATAATCGTATTGAAAGCCCAATGAATGTTTAATGGGGAACCCGCCGCCGATATTGATGGAATCCAGTTCAGGACAGATTTTTTTTAACTGGCAATAAAGGTTGATCACTTTATTCAATTCACTCCAATAATAAATATCATCCTTGATGCCTTTATTTAAAAAGATATGCAGCATTTTTAATTGAAACTTATGCTCGAATCCCTCAATTTCATCTACATAAAATTCGAGAATATCCTTAGCCCTCATACCAAGACGGGACGTGTAAAAAGGGAAGTTGGGTTCTTCTTCTGCGGCTACCCTTATGCCTAATTTAAAAGGCACTTTTACATATTTATACGCCTTTAATTCTTCCTTGTTATCAAGTATTGGGATCACATTTTTAAAACCTGTATTTAACAAGCGTGAAATACGGCTGGTATAAGATTTTTGTTTGTACCCGTTACAAATAATAAACGTGTCCTTATTAATTTTTTTCTTCTCGTATAATTTATTTACTATCTCAATATCATAGGCAAAAGAAGTTTCCAGGTGGATGTCATTCTTTAAGGCCTCCTCTACGATAAATGAAAAGTGTGAACTTTTTGTGCAATAACAATAATTATACTTTCCATCATATTGATGTTTTTTAAACGCTTTGGCAAACATCTCTTTCGCTTTGTTTATCTGCATCCCGATCTTAGGTAAATAGGTAAGTTTTAATGGTGTGCCGTATTTATCAATCAGGGCTTTAATATCTTGCCCATTATATTGCAAATACTCATTTTCAACTTTAAAATCATGTTGCGGAAAGTTGAAAGTCTGATCCACCAGGTCAGCGTAAGTATTGTTCATGTTATTCATTTACTGCAATAAGTTTTATTATGAAGTGCAAATGTACTTGAATGATAAATGTAATAAATAAAAAACCGGGTATGAATTTATCATATCCGGTTTTAGTTTTTGTTGAAATTTTCAACTGTATACTTTTAAATAAGGGTAATTGCTTAAGCTTTTACCTGTGCTATCAAACTCTTGAAACTTTCAGGTTCGTTCATGGCTAAATCAGCCAGCACCTTACGGTTGATATCAATGTTTTTAACGGCTAACTGGTGAATGAATTCACTATAAGTTAATCCCTCTGCCCTAACTGCAGCATTGATACGTGCAATCCACAAAGTGCGGTATTCACGCTTTTTTAATTTACGGCCAACGTAGCTGTACGTTAACCCTTTTTCCATTACGTTTTTGGCAACGGTGTATACATTTTTACGTTTACCGTAATAACCTTTGGCGGCTTTTAGAACTCTTTTTCTTCTGGCCCTTGATGCAACTGCATTTTTTGAACGTGGCATATCTTAATAATTTTGAAATGTTAATGTGTTGAAATGTAAATTGGTTTGGTGAAACTGATCTACCCTTTCAGGCGTAATAAGCGCAATACGAAATCATGGTTAGTAGAATGTACTACACCATCTTTTCTTAAGTTACGTTTACGTTTTTTTGATTTCTTTGTTAAGATGTGACGTTTGAAGGGCTTTTGAAAGGTAACCAGTCCGGTTCCTGTAACTTTAAAACGCTTTTTTGCGCTTGAGTTGGTTTTAACTTTTGGCATTTAATAACTTATTATAGTTACTCCCTGCTGG
>JANYFT010000417.1 GCA_025359625.1 Ferruginibacter sp. | reverse complement strand
AAATTATAAACCTATTCCACCATCTTGTTTTTGGCGCAGGCCTGATAAAGAGGGGTCCATTTTGATAGCCTCATCGCACATTGACTGCCCCTTTTCTTTCTGCCCCTTTTTTTGAAAGCACAAACCAGCCTGGTACAAAGCTTTGGCATCTTTTGCATCCAGCACCATTAACTGCTGGCAATAATCCAATGATTTATCATACATTTTTTGTTGATAATAAGCTTCGGCAATATCCCTTAAAATATCTTTATTGCCTGGTTTTTTGGCCAAAATAGCCAACAGCAATTTTTCTCCTTTATCAAACTCGCCAAGGTAGATATAAGCGTAGCCAAGGTTTTCATTAAAATCGTTGGTTACAGGATATCCATTGTCTGCTGCCTTTATAAAATAAATTTTTGCATGCAGAAAATCGTTGAGGTTATAATACAATAATCCCAGCTCGTTCATCCATGCGTTTTTTGTGGCATCCAGTTCAATTGCTTTGGTGTAATAGGGAACTGCCTTTGTGTATTGTTCCATATCAAGATAACTTCTGCCGATAGTGTAAGTAGCTTCTGCATCGGTAGCATCTTTTGCTATTACATTTAATAATCCTTTAACCGCTGTAGCGTAATCTTCCTGCTTATAACTGCTCATAGCAATTATTCTTTCGGCACTGGCACAGCCCACACATTTACCGGCAAACTCAATGGCTTTTTGGTATTGATGATAGCTAAAATACAGTTCTGTTAATTCGGCAATGGCTACTTTGCTGTTGGGATCCAGCTCATACAATTTGGTAAAATGCCCTTTTGCTACCTCTGTTTTACGCATGGCTAAATTTGCATATCCATTCTCCTGATATGCGGGCGCATATTTGGTATCAAAATTAATAGCTTTATCAAAATAAGCAGAGGCCACCAGGTAGCGTTTTGCATATTTTTCCACCATGCCTTTCTGATAATAAAATTTTGCGCTATCAATGTTCTGTGCAAATACAGCATTGGCGGTAACAATACAGCCGAATAAAAAGGTGAGGTTTTTCATGATTATCAGTTGACAAAAACTATTCCGGTTTTAACGGAATACTACCCCTGCTAACGCCGGCAGATGAATATTTATTTCATACAGATGGGCATCTTTATCCACCAGCTTTACCTTTACATCGGGGTTATACACATCACCTGTGCCCCAATAGGCAAGCTGGTCACTGTTAAAAATTTCTTTCCATTCCTGCTTTCCTGCAACTTTCAATTTCCAATCCCTGCGCACAACAGGCGTCATATTAAGTACAACAAGCACATCGTCTTCTTTATTTTTTCCTTTTCTTTTAAACACAATAATGCCTTCCTGCCGGTGGTTAAGGTCTATCCATTCAAAGCCTTCTACTTTAAACTGCAGCTCATGCAATGCAGGTTGCTGGGTATACAGATGATTGAGCGACTTTACACATTCCTGCATTTTTTTATGCGGATCAAATTGCAGCAGATCCCAGTTCAATTCGCTTTTGTAATTCCATTCGGTTGTTTGTGCAAATTCATTGCCCATAAATAATAGCTTGGCACCCGGATGGGTGTACATATATGTGTACATCAAACGAAGGTTGGCGAACTTTTGCCATTCATCTCCCGGCATTTTATACAACATGGGGCTTTTGCCATGCACAATTTCATCGTGACTAAGTGGCAACATAAAATTTTCGTCAAAAAAATACATCATGCTAAACGTAAACTTATCCTGATGAAACTGGCGAAAGTAGGGATCCATTTTAAAATAATCCAGTGTATCATGCATCCATCCCATCATCCATTTCATACCAAAACCTAAACCATCCTGAAAGGTGGGCCGGCTTACGTTTGGCCAATCGGTTGCTTCCTCAGCTATCATCTGGACATCTGGAAAATCACGATAAATTGTTTCATTCAATTCTTTTATAAAAGCAATGGCTTCTATATTACCGTTGCCACCAAATTCATTCGGTTCCCATTCACCTTCCTTGCGTGAATAGTCGAGTTGCAAAATTGAACTCACCGCATCTACCCTTATGCCATCAATATGAAAAAGGTCGAACCAAAACCTGGCACTGCTGATCAGGAATGATTTTACCTCGCCGCGTTTATAATTAAAAATATAACTGTTCCAGTCGGGGTGAAAGCCTTTACGCATATCTGCATACTCATAAGTATGTGTACCATCAAACATAAACAATCCATGGGCATCGTATGGAAAATGAGAAGGCACCCAATCTAAAATAACACCAACACCTGCGTTGTGAAAAGCATCTACCATGGCCATAAAATCTTCCGGCTCGCCAAAGCGGGAAGTGGGGGCAAAAAATCCGGTGCCCTGGTAACCCCAGCTACCATCAAATGGATGTTCCATTACCGGCATAAACTCTACATGCGTAAATCCCATCTCACTAACGTAAGGTACTAAACGCTGGGTAATTTGCTGGTAGCTGTTATACGTTTCTTCATCGTTTTTATCGGGCCTCATCCAACTTGCCAAATGAACTTCGTACACACTCCATGCAGCTGTTAATGCATTGTGTTTTTTTCTTTTATTCATCCATTCCCCATCCGCCCAATGGTACTGCATGTTCCAGCTAACAGATGCTGTCTCCGGCCGCACTTCCCAGTAATTGGCATAAGGATCCCCTTTATCAATTGCTGCACCTTTGAAACCTTTTATGTGATATTTATACGTTTCCCCTTTTTTAAAATTAGGAATAAACCCTTCCCAAATACCTGACTTGTCTAACCGCACAAAAAGTGGATGTTCCCCCTTTTGCCAGTTATTAAAATGGCCTACCACAGAAACTTCTGTGGCATTGGGTGCCCATACTGCAAAATAAAATCCTTTTGTATTTAGTAGTTCCGTTTCATGATTGCCAAATAGTTCATACCCGTTATATAAATTTCCGTTCTGATAATTGCGTATATCCGTATCCGTGAATAAGGAATAATTCCATACCGGTTTAGTACTGTCTACAAAATGTTCTTCTTCGTATTTTTTTTTATGGAAAGATTTATCATGATGCGTCATAGAATCAGTTTTTGCCACCTGTGCCGCTGTAATGCCATTGATGGAATAAGTTTTATATTATAAAAAATAACTTTAAGATTTGCTTAACGTAAATTTAAGCATACTCTTTAGAGAATGTGAATATATTTAAAGACTTTTATTAAGTATTTTATTTTTTACCATTACCAACCAACCCTTTATGTTTAAGAACATTTGCACAGTACTAACTTGTCTTTTTCTCAGTTTAGGTAGTTTAATTTCCAAGGCACAAAACATTTCAGGTATCATTTCGGATACTATCAATAAAAAAGAGATCAGTAATGTTGTAGTAGCCATTTTAAAACCGGTAGATTCTACCTTGTTTAAATTTGTAAGAACTGATAAAGAGGGCGGATTTACCCTAAAAAATATACCACAGGGAAAATACATACTTATGGTTACGCATCCCTATTTCGGAGATTTGCTGGATGATATTACCGTTCCCGCTGAGGGCCTGCAGCTAAACAAGGTATCTATTATACCGAAGATAAAATTACTACAGGATGTGATTGTAAAAAGTGGTGGGTCTATGAAGATAAAAGGCGACACGACAATTTTTACTGCCGATAGTTTTAAAGTTAGCGCCAATGCAAATGTAGAAGAGCTGTTAAAAAAGTTGCCTGGCATTCAGGTTGATAAAGATGGCAAAATTAAAGCCATGGGCGAAACAGTAGAAAAGGTATTAGTAGATGGTGAAGAATTTTTTGGTGATGATCCCGGTATGGCAATAAAAAATTTAAGAGCTGATGCAGTAAAAGAAGTGCAGGTATACGATAAAAAAAGCGACCAATCAGAATTTACAGGTATTGATGATGGTAAAACGAAAAAGACAATTAACCTTAAATTAAAGGACGACAGGAAGAAAGGTTATTTTGGAAAGATAGATTTGTCGGGCGGCTTAAATAAAAATCAGGGTGATCGTTACAATAATAATATACTGCTTAGTTCTTTTAAAGGCAAAAGAAAAATTGCCGGTTATTTTTTAAATGGAAATACCGGGCAAGATGGATTAAGCTGGCAGGACAATGATAAATTTGGCGGAGAAAGTGATAATTTTTCTGTGAGTGCAGATGAAGATGGGGGTTTAAATTTTAACTGGCAGGGAGGAAATTCAGATGATGAGCCTTATGTAGATACCCAAAATGGCCTGTTTAAAAATAATAATCTGGGGCTTCAATATTCTAACAAATGGAACGATAAACAATCGCTCTCCTTATCACCTAAATATAGTTTTCAGGATTATTTAAATACTAAAAAAACTTTTACACAAACCCAGGTGGCAGATTCTTTTTTTAATGATAATGCAGTAGAAAACATGCATGTAAAAAAGGAAACTTTTAAACTGAAAGCGGTGTATGATATTAAAATTGATTCTCTAAATTCACTAAAACTTACCACAAAATTAAATGCTTACAACACAGAAAGCCTATCTTACAGAACATCAATGTACACTGCCCAATCCGGTAAAATAATCAATACCAGCCTTAGAGATTTGAACACCAATTCGGACAAACTGGCTTATAGCGGCAGCCTTTTATTTAAACATAAATTTAAAAAGGTAAGAAGAACATTTTCACTAAGTACAGAATGGAATGTATTGAATAATAACAGTACAAGTTTTTTGAAATCTGACAATGAAATTTATAAAGATGGCACCATTTCTTTCAGCCAAAAATTTGATCAGCAAAAAGATTATGATAAAAGCACCAAACAATTTTTGGCAAAGGCCATTTATACAGAACCTTTAAGTAAAAAATATTCCCTGGAATTGGATTATGAGGTAAGTATCGGCAAAGGTAAAAACGACCAAACCACGTATTCCTTCTCACCTGTATCAGGCAAATATGATGAACAGGTAGATTCTTTAAGCAACTCATTTGATCAGCGGATCACGGTTAATAAACCTGGATTTAAAATTAATTATAATTATAAGAAACTAAAATTTAACATAGGGTCTGGGGTTGGATTTACAAGTTTTGATTTGATGGATCAAACATTTGGAAAGGACTATAAACGTAATTATACTAACTTTTTTCCAAATGCAAATCTTACCTATGCCTACAAATCTGGACACAACCTTCGTTTTTACTATGATGGTAATACTACCCAGCCGCGTATTGACCAGTTACAATTATTGCGGGATAACAATGATTATTTTAACCAGTATTTGGGCAATCCCTTATTAAAACCATCCTTTAGCAACAACTTTAATATTTCCCATCAGAGCTACGATTTTATCAAGGATTTTTATATCTATCAGGGGCTTAATTTTACTCAGACCAGTAATGCCATTACCAATAGTCGTATTATAAATGGTGCCACAGGTAAAACAATAAGCCAGCCGGTAAATACGGATGGCAATTTTAATTTTAATTTTTATGGAGGAGGAGGTTTCAAACTTAAAAAACTCAATATCCGGGTCGACCTTGGTCCAAATGTCGGGTACAATCACAGCACAGAAATAATTAACGGATCAAATAATGTTTCAAAGAACTTAAATGCAGGTTTCAGGGTTTATTTAAATAAATCAAAAGATAAGGCCTACGATATTACCCTAAATAATAACTTTAATTACAACAGCAATAACACACAGCAATATAGTAGTAAGATAAAGTACAGCACCAATGAAACAGGTCTTAATGCTACTTACTATCTTAAAAAGGTTTGGTCGTTGCAAAGTGATTTTAATTATTTTGTAAGACAAAAAACACCTCAATTTCAAAACAATTTAAGCAACCAGCTTTGGAATGCCCGATTACAGCGCACTTTGAAAAAGGATGAATATACTTTTTACTTTAGTGTGAGAGATATATTGAATCAAAATACTGGAATAGAAAGGAATTTTTATAGCAATACTTTATCTGAAGTTAGAAACGACCGTTTAAAAAGATATTGGATGCTGGGATTTACCTGGAATTTTAAAAATAAAGCTGCCGCACCAGCTCCAACAAAATAATCAACTCTAAAAAACAGTATATGAAACATTCAATATTTTGTCTTTTTACTTTGCTATTTATAAGCACAAAAATAAATGCCCAACAATTTATTACAAAGGGCACCATAGAATTTGAGGTTATTACTAATGTAAAGAAAACGATGGGTAACAGCAGTTGGGCCGAAATGCTGAAAGACCAGATGCCCACTTTTAAAACAGCTTATTATAATTTTACTTTTGCTGATAATAAAAGTTTTTATAAGTTCGACCACTATGATGAAAAGAAAGGAAGAGTACCTGAGAATTTACGCCGGGGTGAAGATGAAAATGAATGGTATAATGATTTTACAGCCGGGCAGGCAATCAATCAGAAAAGTATGTTTGGCACACTGTTAAATTTGAAAGATAGTATTGCAAACATTAATTGGAAAATAAGTAATGAAAGCCGTATGATTGCTGGATTTAACTGCCGCAAGGCTGTTGGTAAGATATTAGACAGCGTGTATGTATTTGCCTTTTATACAGACGAAATAACAATCAGTGGCGGGCCCTGTAATATCAATGGATTACCAGGTATGATTATGGGCGTTACTATCCCACGTTTATATGTTTCTATGATGGCGACCAAGCTGAATGTAAATAATGTAAAAGAAAGCATAATAAAACCCACGCTGTCAAAAAAATATTATACTGAAAAAGAAATAAATGCAATTATCAATAAAAGGATTAAAGATGATTTTGCCAACCAGGAAATGGATGAGGATACAAAAAACTGGATCAATCAAATGATTTGGGTAACATTGTTGTAGAGTCATTAATCCTTTATAAAATTAATAACCCTGTAAGTGTAATAATTTTTATGTATTCACTGCCAACAAACAATACTCTGTTTTTAAATTATAGTTCCTTAAAAATAAATATGAGGCACATGCATAAGAAAAAAAAGTAAATTTGTTTAAAATAAAGTAGCATGACAACAGTAGCCATTCGTAAAAAATTAGCCAATTTTATGCAAGTAGCGGATGATAAAAAAGTTAAGGCGATTTACGCACTTTTTGAAGATGAAATTGAGCAGGAAGAAATGGAATATACTGATGAGTTTAGAGAAGAACTTGACAAGAGATATGCGTATTATAAAAATGGAGGAAAAATGATAACTGCGGCAGAAGCTGACAAACAAATCAATAAAATTTTGCAAACCGTAAAGCAAAAATGAATTACCAATTCTTATATTCACCTGTAGCATTAGTTGAATATAAAGATGCTGTTTCCTGGTAGGATTTACGCAGAAAAAAGGCAGCAGAAAATTTTGTATTGGCCGTAAAAGAAAAAATAAAAACTATTTGTGAAGACCCCTTACGTTACCGTAATATCTATAAATATTTTAGGGAAACCCCGTTAAAAAAATATCCCTTTGATGTTGTTTATTTTATTGATGAAAGTAAAACGACAGTTGTTATTACATCAATATTTCATCATAAAAGAAATCCCCGAAATAAATACTTAAAGAAATAAGTAGTCGCAGTGGAAATAAATAATAATGAACTGATGAAATATTTTTTAAAAATTATTTCATCAGTTCATAAATGCTGCATGATTTAGCCTCAATAGAAAAGTTTTTACAATAATGTACTTCTGCGGTGATGATGTTTCTCATTTTGCTAAAGCCATTTATGCGTTCAGTATAGCGAAGAGTTTTAACGTCAACGCTTTTATCATTTGTATTTGAAACAACCATTATCGTTTGCTCTTTATCATACCTGAAATACACATACAAACCGTCGCTGGGTATGTATTGCATGGTTTTTCCTGTTGTTAAGGCAGATGTTTTTTTTCTGTAATCAGCTAATGTTTTTATATAGTTAAATGCTTCGTTTTCTTTGCTGCTTCTGCCCGAAGAAATAAATTTATTTTCTTTATCACCTTCCCAGCCGCCTGGAAAATCAAGCCTTACCATCCCATCAGAAGGGTTCTTAAAGTTCTTCATTAAAATTTCTGTTCCGTAATAAAGTTGAGGAATTCCCCTTAGTGTAAGCAGCCAGGTGATACCCATTTTTAATTTATTATAGTCTTCGCCAATTACAGAGAATACACGGTCCATATCATGGTTGTCTAAAAAGATGCAATTATTTTTTGGGTCCTTGTATAATACATCCTGGGCAAGCGTACTGTACAATTTGTTCAACCCTGTTGTCCAGCCAAAGGGTTCATTCATGGCAGCCAGCATTGCATTCGATACAGGGAAATCTGTAACACCCAATATGTTTTGTTTTATGGGTGTTATAATATTGTTCCTTGTGAAGTAAGCACTTGCCGCAACACTGTTGGAAGTAACTTCTCCAAAGCCGGTTAATGCGGGAAACTCAGCGGCCAATGCATTGTTTATTTTAATCAAAAACTTTTCATCATTATATTTATAAGTGTCCACCCGCCACCCATCAATACCAAATTCTTCTGTAGCCCAAATGGTATTTTGAATGATGTAATTAGCCATATAAGGATTGGCAAGATTAAGATCGGGAAGATGTGGCACAAACCAACCATCCGTCATAATTTTCTTATCAATGGCAGCAGCATAAGGGTCAATAAAAACTTCTTCCCGGTGATGGGTGCCCTGGTAGGCTGGCCAGTTATTGAGCCAATCTTTCATAGGCGGATCAAGTACAAACCAATGATATTCCCCTACATGATTGTACACGGCATCCTGAATAATTTTCATTCCTTTTTTATGAGCAGCTTCCACCAAATTTATGTACGCCTCACTGCCGCCCAATCTTTTGTCTACTTCATAATGGTCAGTTATCCAATAGCCATGATAACCGCTCAATAATCCTGATGGTTCTTTTTCCTGCGGCATATCGTTTTGTACCACTGGGGTTAACCACAAAGTGGTGACGCCTAATTCTTTAAAATAGTCAAGGTGATTGGTAATGCCTTTAAGGTCCCCGCCATGCCTTATTAGTGAACTGCTCCTGTCGAGTGCGGTATCCTGCATATCCGTAAACCGGTCGTTGGATGTATCGCCATTGGAGAACCTATCGGGCATAAGCAGATAAATAAAATCCTTCGAATTTACACCCTGTGCGAAATATTTACCCTGCCCTTTTCTTTTTGCTTTTATTTCAAAATCAATTGAAAAGGGATTGCTTTTTTTGTTGATTTTTATCTTTACTATGCCGGGCTTTGCTGTTGCTGCTATCACAAGATCAAGAAAAACATAATTAGCATTTTCTACCTTGTTGATCTTATCCAATTTAACCCCGGGATAAGCAATAGAAATACCATTGCCCGCAATCCCATCACCATGAATCATTACCTGCACTTTATTCCATTTCATCCCTGTCCACCAGTTGGTAGGGTAACAGTGGTAATTATTTTGTTGTGCAAATGAAGTGTTGATACAGCACCCCAAAATGAAAAATATACAAACGCTTTTCATACCGGCTATTTTACTTTTATCCTAAGGGTTAAAACGGCTGCCACTATCATTAAACATCCACCCAACACAATGGTGTAAATAGCATTGCCATGAAATAAATGTTTTGTAAAAAAACCCAATAGTGTTGCTGCCAGTATTTGGGGTATCACAATAAAGAAATTAAAGATACCCATGTAAACCCCCATTTTATTACTGGGCAAAGACGCGGTTAACATTGAGTAAGGCATGGATAAAATGCTTGACCATGCAAGGCCAATACCTGCCATACTAAGGATAAGCAAATATTTATCTTTAAATAAAAAGAAAGAAATTAAACCAAGTCCACCGGCAAGCAAACTAATTAAATGTGTCATTGGCCTGCCGGTTTTCTTTGCAATTACCGGCAATAAAAAAGCAAAGAAAGCAGAGAACCCATTGTAAAAACCAAAGAGCACACCCACCCAGTTGCCTATTTCGTTATAGGCTGTTGAAGAAGTATCTGTAGTGTTGGCAATATTTTGAGCCAATGCAGGCGTAGCATATATCCACATGGCAAATAAGGCAAACCAGGTAAAAAACTGAACAACTGCCAATTGCTTCATTGTATCCGGCATTTTGTATAAATCATTTACTACTTCAACCAGCCCATTTTTATTTTTATTACTCCAAAAAAAGCCAGCCACCAGTTGTACCAAACCAAAGCTTGCTATGCCCAGTGTTAAAACATACAATTCTTTTTCAAGGGGCATTTCTGGATGCAATGTATTATAGTAATAAAGCAGGCAGGTTAATACAGCTCCTGTTATTAGCCATCCCAATCCTTTGTTGTAAAATGATTTTACCGGTGTGGTAATTATTGAATGATCTACCTGCTGCTGTTCAACAGACTCAAAACTTTTCAGCTCTGCCGGCGAATATTCTTTTGTTGTAAAAACGGTGTAGGCCACCGATAAAAAGAATACCGCTGCGCCGATATAAAAAGAGATTTTTACAGAGTCGGGTACAATGCCCGCTGCCGCTTCATTGGCAACACCCACCTTTGTTAACAGATAGGGTAAGATGGAGGAAACCACGGCGCCAATACCAATAAAGAAACTTTGCATGGCAAAGCCTGCAGTACGCTGTTCGTCTGGCAGCATATCGCCAACAAATGCCCTAAAGGGTTCCATTGAAATATTGATAGATGCATCTAGTAGCCACAACATAATAGCTGCCATCCACAAGGCATACACATTGGGAAAAAAAATCAGAGCCAGTGAGGCTAGTATAGCTCCAATCAAAAAAAAGGGCCTTCTTCTACCCCATCCTGGTGACCATGTTTTATCACTTAAATGACCAATAACCGGTTGCATAATTAAGCCAGTCAAAGGTGCTGCAATCCAGAGGATGGGTATGTCATCAATTTTTGCACCTAACGATTGAAATATGCGGCTGACATTGGCATTTTGCAATCCAAAGCCAAATTGAATGCCCAAAAAACCAACACTCATATTGATGATCTGTTTTAAACTCAATATGGGCTTTTTCGCAGTAGTAAATGATGACATAACAATCGTTTAAAAAAATAAAATGTGTGTAAGAAATACACATTAGCAGATGAACATAAAAAAGCATCCTGCGCAACAGGATGCTTTTTTACTAAACAATTTAAATAATATAACCATCAGGCAAAACGGCTCCTTTCTTTATTACAACAATACCATCTTTTACGGTATATAAAGCATGGTCTGCAGCTTCCAGATGACTGCCCCCATTAATACGCACATCATTACCGATGCGGCAATTTTTATCTACAATTGTATTCTTTATATAGCAACGGTCACCAATACCACACTGTGGGATACCTTTCTCTTTATTGCTGCTTATTTCATTAATGGTTTCGTAATAATCGTTACCCATAATATAACAGCTCACAATGGTAGATCCATGCCCAATGCGGCTTCTAACGCCTATTACGCTGTTTTCAATTCTGCTGGCATTGATGATGGAACCTTCGGCAATGATTGTTTTTTCTAAAGTGGTACCACTAATTTTTGCAGGTGGCAACATTCTTGCACGACTATACACCACTTTTTGATTATCAAATAAATTAAACGGTGGTAAGTCAAGCGTTAATGCAAGATTAGCTTCAAAGAAAGAATAAATATTTCCAATATCCGTCCAGTAACCATCATACTGGTAACTGATAACTTTATATTTTTCTATGGAGGTTGGAATGATTTCTTTACCAAAATCAGTAGCATCTTTTTTTTCTACTTCCAACAAGTCGAATAATAATTTTCTATTAAAAACATAGATGCCCATTGATGCCAGGTAATTTCTTCCCTGTGCTTTCATTTCCCCCCCTGTATCGCTAACCCAATCAGGCAGTAATTCAGCACCTGGTTTTTCTATAAAGCTGGTGATAACATTATCTTCATTTGTTTTTAAAATGCCAAACTCGGGCGCTTCCCTGTCGCCTACCGGAATGGTGGCAATAGAAATATCTGCCCCGCTGGCAGCATGGTTATCAATCATCTGTTCAAAATCCATCTGGTACAACTGGTCGCCGCTTAATATCAGCACGTATTCAAAATCGTAGCCATTAATATGCCTTAACGACTGTCGAACTGCATCTGCTGTACCCTGAAACCATCCAGCATTATCGGGTGTTTGCTCGGCTGCAATGATATCCACAAAACCCTTACTGAACATGCTGAACTGGTAAGTGTTTTTGATATGCTTGTTTAAGGAAGCAGAGTTAAACTGCGTAAGTACCAGAATACGGTTAAGGTTACTATTTATACAATTGGAAATAGGAATATCCACCAAACGATACTTGCCTGCAATAGGCACAGCGGGTTTACTTCTGCTGGCAGTGAGCGGATATAATCTAGATCCTGCTCCTCCTCCTAATACGATCGAAATAACTGATTTGCTATCCATATATGGTGAATTAATTGTTTACTAATTTACATACAATCCATTATTAAATATATTACAATTCCTGTAAAAACTACTGCAAACTATCGTACAAGTCAATATAGCTGCCGGCGCTTTTTTCCCAACTGTTATCTATCGCCATAATGGTGGCCCTTATTTTTTGCAGGGCTATAGGTTTATTATATAATTCCATTGCCCGGTAAATAGAATAAGTGATGTCCCAAACCGTGGCATCATTAAAAAGAAACCCATAACCACCTGGTTCACCATAATCAATTACAGTATCCCTTAAACCGCCGGTATTTCTTACAATAGGGATCGTTCCATATCGCATGGCATACATCTGATTTAACCCACAAGGCTCTACCCTGCTGGGCATTAATAAAAAATCGGCACCGGCATACATTTGATGGCTTAATTTTTCGTTATAACCAATCTTCGAATTATAGTAACCTATCAATGGAGTTTTCATATTTTCCAGTTCCCTTTCAACAACCGGGTCGCCACTGCCCAATATTAAAAAATTCATTTTACCCTGCAGGTGAAACACCGCATCATAAATGGCCTGTGGCAATAAGTCGGCAGCTTTTTCATGTACCAATCGCCCTATAAAAACAAACAAGGGTTTTTCAATATCCAAATTAAAAAGATCACACAGTACTTTTTTACTGGCCAGTTTACCTTCCCCTGCATTTTTAATACTAAAATTAGGTTCTATATAAGTATCAATTGAAGGATCCCAAACGGCTAAATCTATACCATTTAATATGCCAGTACATTTCCCCCTTTCATAATCAAATAAATTTTCGAGACCATTTGCATTGCTGCGCATTTCTTCCAGGTAACTCTGGCTTACAGTGGTAACTTTTGTGGCACATTTTACAGCACTTGCCAAAGGATTGATATTTTTGTTCCAGTCTAATTTGCCCCACTCCCATGTATTCCAGTTGGGAATATAATTTGATTTATCCCAACCCATCCAACCCTGGTATTGTGCATTGTGTATGGTAAGCACGGTTGGTATTGCTGATAAATGTTTATAGCCATAACAATGCTGCATCATAAAAGGGATAAGGCCAGTGTGATGGTCATGTACATGCACAATTTCGGGCTGGTGGTTCCATTGGCTTAACCAATCTACCACAGCAATCTGAAAAGCAGTGAACCGCTCCACATCATCGTCATAACCATATACTGCTTCCCTGTCTAACAATCCATTGATATCAACCAAAAAAAGATCAAAGCCAAGCTTGTTTGTTTTTTCCTTTATAACAGTATAGTCAAGCCAGTAAGGCCCCATTCCAAAAGATCCTTTATGCACGATATCAAAAAAATTATCGTTCAAAAATTTTGTGCGGTACATCGGCATTACCACTTTGGCTATATGGCCCAGTTGATTTTGATATTTTGGCAACGCACCCACTACATCACCTAATCCGCCTGCTTTTGCTACGGGATAACATTCGGCACTAACATGTAATATTTCCATTCTTTTAAAATTTTCTAAAATCATTTCAATTTATGAATGTTTTTTGTTTGAACAATCAATGCAACAAAATAAAATAATTGCTACAATCCTACCGCTCCAATCCTATTCTTTATTTTACATAATTGGTTTATTTAAAAAGCAGGATATGATTGCGCAATTATTGCCAGTGTCAAGTTTATAATTTTCTTCACACCATAAAGCATTCTATTGTATTCAATTTTAATAAAGATACAATGTGTTTATTTTTTTTCAAGTAAACAAAAAAAATTATAACTTTCGACATTCTTAATAAAACTTAACGATGTAAATATGAGCCAACAAACTAAATGGTCACAATTCGGAACGCTTATTACAGTGTTTTTTTTCTGGGGATTTGTAGCCGCCAGTAATGGTATTTTAATACCTTTATTTAAAGAAAAATTGAGTTTATCACAAACACAAGCACAGCTTATAGATTTTGCATTTTACGTTGCTTATTTTGTTGGCTCTATTATTTATTTTGCTATAGGTAAAGCGATTGGGCAAGACCCTTTGAATAAGATTGGCTACAAAAGTGGGATAATATATGGCTTAATTATTTCTGCAATAGGTACATTGCTATTTTATCCTGCAGCTCAATTTCATTCGTATCCCTTATTACTTTCCGGATTATTTGTTGTAGGGCTTGGTTTTTCGTTACAACAAACCTCTGCTCAACCATTTGCAATAGTATTGGGAGACCCTGCTACAGGTTCACAACGTTTAAATCTTGCAGGAGGAATCAACAATTTGGGTACAACCATCGGCCCTGTAATCATAAGCTTTGCAATTTTTGGTGCCTTATCAGAAGATGCTGCAAAAAATGCATCTATTGATTCAGTTAAAATACCCTACCTTATTTTAGGTGCTGTTTTTTTATTGTTTGCATTGATTTTCAAAATGGCCAATATGCCAAGTGTTAGCAACAATGAAAAAATGGAAAAAGGATTTGCTGCATTAAAATATCCACAATTAGTACTTGGTATGATAGCTATTTTTGTTTACGTTGGAGTAGAAGTAAGTATTGGAAGTAACTTAGGAGAATTATTAAAAAAGAAATTTGGCATGGATTCTTCCCACAATTCTCAATATATTTCTTTGTTTTGGGCTAGCATGATGATAGGAAGATGGGCTGGATCTGTAGCTGCTTTTAATCCCTCTAAGAATTTAAAAAAAATATTAACTTTTGTAATGCCATATGTAGCATTTGGAATTTATTTACTTGTAAATATTTTAAGAGGAAGCGATGTTTCAGGATTATATTTATATGTAATTTGTATTGCTATAATGATAGCTGCTTATTTTTTAAGTGGAGATAAACCTGTGAAAATGTTAATGATTTATGCATCCTTAGGGTGTACTGCAATGCTGGTAGGATTATTTACTTCTGGATTTGTTTCTTTGTTTGCATTTATAAGTGGCGGATTATTCTGTAGTGTAATGTGGCCTTGTATTTTTTCACTAGCTGTTGCAGGATTGGGGAAACATACCTCTCAAGGCTCTGCATTTTTAATAATGATGATTTTAGGAGGCGCTATAATACAACTAGTACAAGGTAAAATTGCAGATGTTATTGGAATTAAACAATCTTACTGGGTAGCTTTTATTTGCTTTGCTTATCTTGGTTGGTTTGCAATAAAAGTAAAAGCAGTTTTGCAAAAACAGGGAATTGATTTTGATGCACAAGTAACTGGAGGAGGGCATTAATTGAATTGTAAATGAGACTAAGCAGGTCAGCTGGTATTTTTTGATGTAAATAATTTTTAGATTTATCATGAATAAACCTTATGCAATAGGCATTGATGTAGGTGGCACCACCACTAAATTTGGAATTGTAAACCGCAATGGAGAAATTATAGAACAGGATCGCATACCCAGCAATGCACATGAAGTGGTAGAAGATTTTATAGACGATCTGTGTGAAAAGTTATTGCCTATGGTAAAAAGGGCCGGGGGCATTGACCAGTTTGTAGGGATTGGTATGGGTGCGCCCAATGGTAATATTTACACCGGTACTATAGAATATGCGCCTAATTTAAAATGGAAAGGCATTATCCCAATTGCCGAACTGATGCAAAAAAAGTTCGGCCTTATTACCAAGCTCACCAACGATGCCAATGCTGCTGCTGTTGGCGAAATGATGTATGGGGTTACTAAAAACATCAAGCATTTTATTACTATTACTTTGGGCACGGGTGTAGGCAGCGGTATTGTTATAGATGGAAAAATAGTTGTTGGCTACGATGGCTTTGCAGGAGAACTTGGCCATACGGTTATACGCCACGGCGGCAGGTTGCATAAAAGCACCGGCTTGCATGGAAGCCTGGAATCTTATGCTTCTGCTACGGGTGTGCGTGAAACAGCTATTGAGATGTTAACAGAACATCCTGAAACAGAAAGTTTGCTACGTAACTACTCTATCAACGAACTAACAAGCGAAAGCGTTTACGACTGTGCCATTCAGGGCGATACCATTGCTAACCGTATTTTTGAATTTACAGGACAGATATTAGGTGAATCATTGGCTAACTTTATTATGTTTTCTTCCCCTGAAGCTATTGTATTATTCGGTGGGCTTACCAAGGCCGGCCCCCTTTTGCTAAACCCCACCAGAAAATATATGGAAGCGAACCTGCTGCCCATTTTTCAAAATAAAGTAAAACTGTTGTTCAGCGAATTGAAAGAAGCTGATGCGGCTATTTTAGGTGCAAGTGCCTTGGTGTGGGATACTCTGCGTGATGGTAAAGGAGATTTTTAACTTTTACCTTCCAATTCTTTCCGCAAATTTTTCTCTGGTAATCCAGTCTCAAAATTCAAATTAGCTCACTGTGTAAAATTTAAACTCTTAGCGAACCACGAAATCCTCTGGCGGCATAGTAAGATTCTGCACCGTTGTGATACACAAAGGCATTGCCGTAGCGGAAATCAGCAAAGATGGCACCACCTAATTTTCTAATGTCAGAAGGTGTTTTCACCCAGCTCGATGTTTTCGTATCGAAATTACCAAGTTTCTGCAATTCTCGATATTGTTCTTCCGTCAAAAGCTCAATGCCCATGTCAACTGCCATTTCAGTTGCGCTATTTTCGGGTTTATGTTCTTTCCTTGACTCCAGCGCTTCATGGTCGTAACAAACACTTCTGCGGCTTTTAGGACTTTCTGCTGAAAAATCATAAAAAATGTACTCGTCAGTCTTTTTATCATGACCAACAACATTAAGAAGAATAGCCGCAAGTCCCCGCGAAAAAGCCCCGCATTAAAAGCTATTAACGGGGGCTTTCGGTTATTCTTTGTTGACCGACGCCTTAGCAGGGAACCACTATTGCGGTGATAGGTATTTAGTAGCGGTCTGGCTGGTTTGGATAATGGTAAAAGTATTGCTGCCTGCCAGCCTGACAAGGGTTTTATCCTTTTGTTTTATCATAACCATATAAGTACCCCTACCCATTTTTATCAACGTTGGGATTGCCGGGTTTCCGTAATTTTTTGTATCATCATTTTATCATTTAGGGTGAAGCCTTGTTTTTAATTGCCGTAGCCTGGTTGGTAGTTGTTGGCTGCTTTAATTTCAAAGCCCTATCTTTTGGGTACACAATGGCAATCAGCTGCAGCCTGCCTGCTTTACATTGGGGGCATTGCGCAATGTCGTGGCCATACTGCTCCAGCATGCGTACCGCTACCGGTACATTTATTTTTGGCGGCAATGGTTGCAGTTCCATTGTTTTTCGCACAGCGTTCAGGCGGGCGGTTTTACCATGGTTTTGCAGAAAGCCGTAATGACGGATTTTTACATAGCCCTTGGGTAAAAAATGAACTTCGAAGCGGCGTAAAAACTCCGCAATGGACAGCGGCATTGTTTTGGTTTTGCTGCCATCATGGTAGTCTTTGTATTTAAATACTACGCTGTGTTCAGTAATGGCAATGATGCGGTGTTTGGTGATGGCTACTTTATGTGTGTAACGGCCGAGGTATTCCACCACCGTTGCAACACTGCCGAAGGGACTTTTGGCATAGACATTCCACTTTTTAAATCCGGCTTTTTTTATTTGCTTCTCTACCGGTATGCCTTCTGTTTGCAACAAGCCTGCTGATAAAAGCCTGCGCAGTTTTTTTAGAAAGATAGCTTTGTACACTTGCTTTAAAGCATCCACAGGAAATAAAAATTTGTTGTTCTTTCTTTTGGCTGCAACCCAGCCGCGGTCTTTTATACCGCCACCACTAACGATGCAGTGCAGGTGGGGATGAAAGCAAAGATCCTGCCCCCAGGTATGCAGTATGGAGGTAATGCCAATGGTAGCGCCCAGGTGTTGGGGATCGGCACCAAATTGCAGCAGCGTGGCGCTGGCCGATTCAAACAACAAATTAAACATGGCTTTACGGTTACCCAGTATCAGCGCATGGAACTCGTGCGGTATGGTAAACACCACATGATAGTAAGCTGTCGGAAACAGTTGTGCCGTCAGGTTTTCTATCCATTGCTCTTTTTTTAATCCGCCGCAGTTGGGGCAATGCCGGTTGCCACAGCTGTGATACTGCTGG
>JANYFT010000366.1 GCA_025359625.1 Ferruginibacter sp. | reverse complement strand
TCAAGTATTTGAGATAGTATCGGCTGTCCGGCTAATGTATTAACTTTATCCATAGTTATATTGTTTGTGTGAGAACTACAACATAACTATAAAGGGTGAGAAAATCTCACCCTTTATTTAAAATTTTTGTCGGACAATAGTTATTGTTTTTATGTTTTAATTATTGGTATGCTTTATCGGTATTTACTGAAGATAAAATATTATAGCGTGGTGCAAGATTGGCAGGAAAGTTTTCTGCATGGGGGTTTCCCTTGTTATTTTCCTTACATTGTTTTCTGGCGTAGGACTCTGTTCTGCTCTGCCTCTTATTACTTTACTTGTGACTCGTCCTAAGTGGAACAGGGCTACCAGGTTTACAAAGTGGCGTGCTTCTTGTTTATTTACTTTTAAAAAAAGGCATTAATGAAACATTTATTTTTATGCATTTCGCTACTGGCTGCGTATTGCCTCCAGGCTCAAAAGACTAACCAATGCGGTTTCATCATTCCACCCCGCAGTTTATCTTCTAACTTTCAATCGGTTTATGAAGCTGGCGCCTATGTAAACAGGATGCTTGATAGCATTAACTGGAAAGAAAATTTTAATCTGCAGGAACAGGAAGGTATCAACAATGCCTATGCCACCATCATTCGTAACCAGCGATATATTGTTTATGACAATGATTTTCTGGAAAACCTGGACAGCTATGCACACACAAAATGGGCATCGCTAAGCGTCATGGCCCACGAAATGGGGCACCATTACCGCAACCACGTAGTTGATGGCACTGGAAGTACTCCTGCCAAAGAATTAGAGGCCGATTATTTTTCGGGCTATGTGATGGCAAAGATGGGGGCAAGCCTGGATGAAGCCAGAGCAGCCATGCAATCCATTGCTTCTGAACAGGCCAGTGCCACACATCCAGCCAAGACTAACAGGCTAAATGCTATTACCAAGGGCTGGAACTATGCCTACGGAAAAGGGGGGCAGGAAAATACTGGCAATACAGGAACGGCTCCACAACCACAGCAAAATCCACCACCGGGCAGTAATGATGCATCCTGGATTTACTTATCACTGTATGGCAATAGCGACATGACGGTGTACCTGTCTGATGATAATAAAACTTTTTCGCCGGTGGACCTAAAAACAACACAGCCCTTTGTGTTCAAGTTTGAAATTTATAATTATGGCTGGATGCGGTTTAGCAACAATGCAAATGCAAAACGCTATCAGTTACTGCACGGAAAGGATTATGCCATCATCTGGAGCCGAAGGAGCAACACTTGGGTAGTAACGCCAGTGCCATAATGCTGCACTGCAACATTGTAAGTTTGAAAACATACTTCCTGCAGAGCAACATATCATATCAATGAAGCGATGGTTTTGCAGATCGGACTTAAAGTCTAAGAACTTTACAAATAACTGGTAATGAAAAGTTGCCGAATGCAATTAGTAACAAGAAGGCACAGGAGAAGGACACTTGCGCAAGATGGAATATTGTGATTAAAATAAAAATTTGCCTACCGCGGACAGGTATTTCTGATTGTGCGAATTCATTGTTCGTCCGGAACCGCTGCCCAATTGAAAATATAAAGTTGAAGTTAACAACATAAAGCCAAATAAATGTTCGTCTGCTGAAACAAAAGCACAGCAACGCAATTATCCGAAGTTTCAATCAGTCCCACTTACAGCAACCAATGTTGTACGCATACCCATCTCTTTGGGTCTGACCTCAAAAGTGTCTAAAACCCGTGGCTAACTTGAGTATTTTTATGCTAAATTTGTTGTCAAATCTTGATTTAAAATATGGGCTATACATTACAGGATATACAAGAAAAGCTATCGATTGTCTCCGAAGATATGGAGAAATATGTCCGACAGAACAAGATAAAAGTGGGTAGGGACGGTGTGATTTCTGCTAAGTCATACCAAACGCTGCTTGACTTTTATACTGGTGAAAATGATGTTGTGAATGGCAAACCTGTCTACGTATTGAATGGTCATAAGATTGCGGTAAAAACAAAACCTTTCTTTGAAAGTAAAGACCAAAGATTGTCTATATTCCAGGATGATTCTATAAACTTTTTAAAAAACTTACCTGCTGAAAGTGTTGATGTAATCATAACTGACCCTGCTTATTCTGGAATGAACCAAAAATTGAAATTGGGCAGCGGCAAAATAATTGGAAAATATAGCGAAGCTGGAAAGACTGATGCAAAATGGTTTGAAGAGTTTCATGATACTGAAGAAAATTACAAAACATTTCTACAGGAATGTTTTAGGGTAATGAAAAATAACAGGCACATTTATATAATGTTTGATTCCTATTCACTCTTAACACTTGCACCCGTGGTTCGAGATATTTTTGAAGTGAAAAATCTATTGTGTTGGGATAAAGTAAATATTGGTCTTGGTCATTATTTTAGAAGGAGACATGAGTTTATAATGTTTGCAAGTAAAGGTAAACGTCCTTTAAATTCTAAAAGTATTCCTGATGTTTGGAAAATAAAAAGAGTTTCACAGGCGCAATACCCAACACAAAAGCCAACAGAGGTTTTTGAATTGATGTTAAAAGGAAGTGCTGAAAAAGATTTTGTTGTTTGCGACCCATTTCTTGGAAGTGGTTCCTCTGCGATTGCTGCAATAAAAGCCAATTGTAAATTTTTAGGATGCGACATTTCGGAAAAATCTCTTTCCTTCTCAAAAGAAAGGGTAGAACAGTTTTTAAAAACAAATACAGATAAGTATCAAAAGTCGTCGCTTTTAGGTGATGATGAAGCAATGACTAAATTATTTATGAATGGCAAATCTTAGTAAAACACGAACTGTATTTGCATTCACTTCTCCACGGACAATAGAAAAAATTATTCCTGAAATTCAGGTTCTGGTAGATTCTTTTGCTGGTAAAGAATGGGATACTAAAACTCAAATTGCTTTCTTTCATGAGTTGTTTAACTCTGAATTCTATGAAGGCGAAAAAATGCCTGATAATATTGCCCTTGCTGCAAGAGATAGAATTACAAGAGCTCCTAAAGCTTTGGGTTTTGTTGATTTGAAACCCAAAATTCAACTTACAGAAGTTGGCGAAAAATTATTGAGTGAAGTTAGAACTCATGAAACAATAGCAAAGCAGCTTTTTAAATTTCAACTGCCATCTCCATATCATAAAATCCCTGCCGATAGAGATTTTGGAGTACGACCTTATTTAGAATTATTGAGACTTACAAAGGAGTTAGGCAACTTGTCAAAAACAGAGATTGCAATTTTCTTTGTGCAAATGACCCATCATAGTAAGTTTGATTCCGTTGTGGCTGCAATCAAAAAATTTCGTGTAGATGCTAAAAAGAATAAAAGCAATCGAAAAGCTTTTATTGAAGAAAGATTCACAAAAGAGATTCTAAAAATTTATGCCGCAGATATTAAAGCCAATAATTTAAAAACTCGGGAAAGTGGTGATGCGTCTCTTGCTAAGTTTATAAAGACCAAAAGAAGCAATCATATTGATTATGCAGATGCTTTTATTCGTTATTTAAGAGCAACTCAACTCATCACATTTGATAAGAAAACTTTTAGAATGATTGTAGCACCTTCGAGGATTGCGGAAGTTGACTACCTTTTGAAAAATGTTGATAGAAATGCTTTGCCGTATAAAACAGAAGCAGATTACAAAAAATATTTGTTTAGTCCTACATCTTTATTGCTATTAACGGATGATAGAAAATATCTTGAAAAGCAGCTTTCAAAATTGGCTGTCAAGTTTGATGTAAAAGCAAGAATAGATTCTTTAAAAGATTTATTAGAAGCAACTGAAAAGAAAATGATTTCTGCTGCCATACAACAAACAGAAGTCTCGTTAAAAAATTATAAGGAGTTCGATGATGTTATTGATGTATTTGAAAAAATAACAAAAAAAGAAGTTCCCGACCCTCCACTTTATTTGGAATGGAATATTTGGAGATCTTTAGTTATGATGAACTATGCAAAGGAAGTGAAAGGCAACTTTGCAATAGATTTAGATGGAGTTCCTTTAAATACTGCACTTGGAAATATGCCCGATATTGAAGTTGAATATGACGGATTCAAGGTCATTGTTGAAGTAACAATGTCAAGCGGAAATAAGCAGTATGAAATGGAAGGTGAACCTGTTGCCCGTCATTTTGGTAAAATTCAAAATAATTCTACTGTTCCTGTTTACTGTCTATTTGTTGCACCGAAGATTAGCGAAGGGGCTTTGGCTCACTTTTTCAATCTCAATAGATTCAATACAAAAGCTTATGGTGGTAAAACAAGAATTGTCCCAATGAGTCTTAGTCAGTTTATAGCTTTTGTAACCATTGCAAAAGATAAGAGTTTCAATCATTCTAAAATTCTCAAAACATATTTGGATTCGATGATAAAAAATAATCAGTCCGTTGATGATGAAACAATTTGGGCTCAACAAATACATGATTCAATTCCTGTTTGGGTTAGTTAAGGCTCTTGTCTCTATAACATTTATACTGTCTGCGGTCGGGGTTACTTACAACACATAAATATTTGATATAAACTACTACTGAAATAAAATTCAAATTTGATAACCCATACATTTAAGGTTATGCATTTTATCTCGTCGTTAGGACAATCCGTTTATTGCGAATAGCCACCAAATCTAACACCCGTTCCCCAAAGCTATAAAAGTAAAAGAGGGCGATGCAACAATGTACCACAAAGCCTCTTAGCCCGGACAAAAAAAATTGCTTCTATTTTCTATATCAAATGCACTACAAATGCCATCTCTCAAAAAACATTTTATAATTCATGACAGTACATGACAGTTTCAGAATATTGTTCCCTTATTTTTACCAAAGATTGTTTACAACCATATTAAAATAAATTTTACATGCAGGTTATTCTCGGAATTATTTTTCATTTTATTGGTGGGTTTGCTTCCGGTAGTTTTTACATGCCTTACAAAAAAGTAAGGGGCTGGAGCTGGGAAAGTTTTTGGATTGTGGGGGGGCTTTTTTCATGGCTGATAGCCCCACCTGTAGCGGCTTACCTTACCATTCCAGGTTTTGCAGATATCATTCATCATGCCGGCGGTTCCGTGCTGGCAGCCACTTTTACCATGGGATTATTATGGGGTATTGGCGGTCTTACTTACGGGCTGGGCGTGCGTTACCTCGGCGTGTCACTTGGCAGTTCTATCATACTGGGTTTGTGTTCTGTGTTTGGTTCCATCATTCCATCGGTGTATTATTATTTTAACCCCACCAGCGGTAAAGATACCATTGCGGATTTAGTAAGCACCTCCTGGGGCAGGTTGGTTTTATTAGGTTTGGCGGTCTGCGTGCTGGGCATTGTAATTTGTGGTAAGGCCGGTGCTTTAAAGGATAAAGATTTGAATGGTGTAAAAACAGATGCCAGTGGCAGCGAATATAAAATTGGGCTCGGCCTGCTGGTGGCCATTGTAAGTGGTGTGTTAAGTGCCTGTTTTAGTTTTGGTATTGAAGCCGGCGGCAGCCTTGGCAAGGTAGCCAACGAAGCATGGAAACTGGCCAACCCGGGGCAGGGAGAATTTCTGTTTCGTAACAATGTAATTTTTGTTGTGATACTCTGGGGCGGGCTCACAACTAATTTAATATGGTGTGTTATTTTAAATATCCGCAATAAAAGTTTTGGTGATTACAGCAATAAAAAAACGCCGTTGCTAAAAAACTATTTTCTTTGTGCATTGGGTGGCATCATGTGGTTTTTGCAGTTCTTTTTTTATGGCATGGGCGAAAGCAAACTGGGCAATGGTGCCAGTTCCTGGATACTACACATGTCGTTTATAATTTTAGTAGCCAACATGTGGGGACTTGCTTTAAAAGAATGGAAAAACGTAAGCAAAAAAACAAATACAACTATCATAATAGGAATCGCCGTTATTATTCTGTCGATATTGACTGTTGGATATGGAAATTATTTACATGAAAAATTAAAAAAAGAAAAAGCTATAGCGTATGTCAGTACAAACAACAAAATTTAAACACGTAAGTTATTTATGGAACGAGGCAAAAGCAGCAGAATTGGCAGGGGATGAAGTAGCTTTATTGGTATATCGTTCCAACTTATTAGGCGCTGATTTGAGGCTCACCAATTATGGGGGTGGCAACACATCCTGCAAGGCCATCGCTAAAGATCCGTTGACCGGAAAAGATACAGAAGTGATGTGGGTAAAAGGCAGTGGTGGCGATTTGGGCACCATGAAACGCAATGGCCTTGCAGCTTTGCACATGGACCGCTTACTGAATTTAAAAAACATTTACCGCGGCATTGAGCATGAAGATGAGATGGTAGAATTGTTCAACCATTGTATTTATGACCTTGCCTCCAAGGCACCTTCTATTGATACAGCCTTACATGGCTTTCTGCCTTTTAAACACATTGATCATTTGCATCCGGACGCAGCCATTGCGATTGCTGCCGCCAAAGATGGCAAACAGATTACCAAAGATTTGTTTGGGGGAAAAATTGGTTGGGTAAAATGGCAAAAGCCGGGCTTTGATTTAGGATTGTTGCTGAAAGAATGTTTGGATGAAAATCCCGGTATCCGGGGTATTATGTTGGGCTCCCATGGTTTATTTACCTGGGGCGATACAGCGTATGAAAGTTACCTGAACACGCTGGAGGTGATTGAAATGTGTGCGCAATACCTGGAAGATAATTATGGTAAAAAAGGGCCGGTGTTTGGGGGTGCAAAAATTGAATCGCTACCAAAAGAAGAAAGGCTTGCAAAAGCTGCGGAACTGGCTCCAGTTTTAAGAGGCTTCTGTTCTTCCCAAACAAAAATGATTGGTCATTTTACGGACGATGATAGAGTGTTGCAATTCATCAATTCTAACGACCTCGATAGGTTAGCCCCATTGGGCACCAGTTGCCCGGATCATTTTTTAAGAACAAAAATTTCGCCGCTTGTATTGAATTTAGCTACAGATGAAGACCTGACAAATACATCAGTCATCAAAGAAAAGATTGCTCCATTATTTGAGACCTACAGAAAGATGTATGCGGAATATTATAACACCTGCAAACATTCTAACAGTCCTGCGATACGGGATGCTAACCCGGTAATTATTTTGTATCCCGGTGTTGGTATGTTCAGCTTTGCAAAAGACAAACAAACCACCAGGGTAGCATCTGAATTTTACATCAATGCCATCAATGTAATGCGTGGGGCCGAAGCCGTGAGTGAGTACACATCATTGCCAAGACAGGAAGCATTTAACATAGAATACTGGTTGCTGGAAGAAGCCAAACTGCAACGCATGCCTAAACCAAAAGCATTGACCGGAAGGATTGCCTTGGTAACAGGAAGCGCTGGTGGTATTGGTAAAGCCATTGCCAAAAAATTTGCAGAAGAAGGTGCCTGCGTGATCATCAACGATATCAATGAAGAACGTCTGCAGGGGGCGATGGAAGAATTTCAACAATTGTTTGGAAGAGACACTGCTGCATCCACCTTGCTGGATGTAACCGACAATGTCACGATAGAAAAAGCATTTGCTGCAACAGTGCTGGCATTTGGCGGGGTTGATATTATTGTAAATAATGCTGGTATCAGTATTTCAAAATCCATCACCGATCATACAATTGCAGACTGGGATAAGCTGTATGATACTTTGGTGAAAGGCCAGTTCCTTGTTTCAAAAGCAGGAGCGGCAATTATACGCAAGCAAGCCATTGGTGGTGATATCATCAACATCGTTTCTAAAAACGCGGTGGTATCAGGACCCAATAATGCAGGTTATGGTTCTGCCAAAGCAGCGCAGGCACACATGAGCCGGTTGCTGGCTGCTGAACTGGGTGGCGATAAAATAAGGGTGAATTCAGTGAACCCTGATGCAGTGATTGCAGATAGCAATATCTGGGCTGGGGGCTGGGCTGAAGGTCGTGCCAAAGCGTATGGTATTACGGTGGCAGAATTGCCTGCGTATTATGCCAAACGCACATTGCTCAACGAAACCATTTTACCCATTGACATTGCCAACGCCTGCTTTGCTTTTGTTGGTGGATTGTTGAGTAAATCAACCGGCAATGCATTGAATGTTGATGGGGGAGTGGCGGCTGGATTTTTACGCTAATCCTGAACCACAAAGGCACGAAGACAGTAAGGAGCACCAAGCATTGTGTTTCTTAGTGCCTTGGAGACTTAGTGGTTCAAAAAAGTATCCGATCAATTGATAATACCAACGCCTGAACCACAAAGTCACGAAGACAGTAAGGTGCACTAAGCTTTGTGTTTCTTAGTGCCTTGGAGACTTAGTGGTTCAAAAAAATAATTTTATCATGCAACGTGTAGCATTCAAAATGCAACTCTTTAAAGGTTGTGAAGCAGAATATAAAAGGAGACACAAAGCTTTATGGCCGGAGCTCATCAGCTTACTAAAACAAAGTGGTGTAAAAGATTATTCTATTTTTTTAGATGAAGAAACAAATGCATTGTTTGGATATCTTACCATTGACGATACAACCAGGCTGGATGAATTACCGGCTGATCCGGTGATGAAAAAATGGTGGGCTTACATGAAAGACATGATGGAAACAAATGAAGACAATTCGCCGGTGAGTGTTGGATTGAAGGAGGTGTTTTATTTACAATGAACATGAATCACTCATTGAACCACTTTTGAACCACGAAGTCACTAAGGGGTAAAGACACACAAAGTAATACAAGGTAAATAAAGAACACAAAGAAATATGTTTGTAAAGCTTTCTGATAAAGAAGAGTATTTAGCAAAACAGATTGTTGACATTGCTATCCGGGTTCATAAAGAATTGGGGCCTGGGTTATTGGAAAGTGTTTATGAAAAGTGCTTCTATTATGAATTGGGAAACAGAAATATAATGTATCAAAAGCAAAAAGAAGTGCCGGTCATTTATCAAACTCTGATTATTGATGAAGGATTAAGATTGGATTTATTGGTAGAAGATTTAATAATAGTAGAATTTAAAGCGCAGGAAAATTATCATCCGGTTTGGGAGGCTCAGCTATTAAGCTATCTAAAACTCACGGGCAAACGCTTAGGTTTCCTCATCAATTTTCATGTGCCATTAATGAAAGATGGAATAAAAAGAATGATACTTTAAACTTAGTGCCACTTAATGCATTTACGCCTTAGTGGTTCAAAAATAAGCTTAGTGCCCCTTAATGCCTTTCTGCCTTAGTGGTTCAAATGCGTCTTAGTGGTTCAAAAAAAAAGATATGCAAATGGAAAAATTTAAAATTGAAGAACACAATCATTCACTGCAAAAAGATCACCAGCGCAGGTTTGATTTTATTGCTTCAGAGGTAAGCAATACAGAAGCCATCATTCAAAAGCTAACCGATTTCCAGGTAGCTATTCCAAGCTGGGCACTGGGTACAGGCGGCACACGGTTTGGCCGTTTTCCCGGCGGCGGCGAACCCCGTAACCTGGAAGAAAAGATTGAAGACATAGGTCTGCTGCATGCTTTGAACAACTCAAGCGGCGCTATCTCTCTGCACATTCCATGGGATATACCAGAGAATGCAACGCATATAAAAGCACTGGCGGCACAACATGGTTTATTGTTTGATGCCATGAACTCCAATACCTTCCAGGACCAGCCCGGCCAGCAATTAAGTTATAAATATGGCTCACTGCAAAATGTAAACAAAGCCATTCGCAAACAAGCCATTGATCATAATATTGAAGTAATAAAATATGGTGTTGAATTAGGTTCTCAATCACTGACTGTTTGGTTAAGTGATGGCAGTTGTTTTCCCGGCCAGTTAAATTTTAGAAAAGCTTTTCAAAATACACTGGAAAGCCTGGAAGAGATTTATGCAGCCTTGCCCAGCGACTGGAAAATGTTTTTAGAATATAAAGCTTTTGAACCCAATTTTTATTCCACCACAGTAGGCGATTGGGGACAATCGTTTACTTACGTAAACAAGCTCGGACCAAAGGCTTTCACACTTGTTGATCTGGGCCATCATTTACCCAATGCCAACATTGAGCAAATCGTTTCGCTATTGCTGATGGAAGGTAAATTAGGTGGCTTCCATTTCAATGATTCAAAATATGGTGATGATGATTTAACGGTAGGCAGCATTAAACCTTACCAGCTTTTTTTAATTTTTAATGAACTGGTAGAAGGAATGGATGCCAAAGGCATGAGCCATGCCAATGGCATTGGCTGGATGATTGATGCCTCCCATAATGTGAAAGATCCGCTGGAGGATTTATTGCAATCTGTAGAAGCCATCATGATCACCTATGCACAGGCATTGCTGGTTGACAGAACAAGATTACAGGAAGCACAAAACAACAATGATGTGGTAACAGCCCAGGAAATATTGCAGCAGGCTTTCCGTACGGATATCCGTGCATTGGTGGCAGAAGCGAGGCTGAGAAGTGGCGCTGCATTGAATCCGCTGGCAGTTTTTAGAAACGAAAAAGTAAGAGAAGGGCTGATAAAGAAGAGGGGTTTAAAGACGGTAGCAACAGGGTTGTGATGGTGAGTGGTGAGTAGTAAGTGGTGAGTGACGTATAGTTTAAGAAGGGATTGGTTAATTGGCATTTTAAGATCTAACAGTGGATCATTTCATTTTTATAAACATGATTATTCATTTAAAAATTGGCCATCAATGTTTTTAAATCTTGCGCACACCCGGCTTGAAGTGTATAAGACTTCTCAGGAATTGGCTTTGGAATGTTACAGGATAACCAAAAAGTTTCCTCCCGATGAAAGGTTTGCGCTTGTACAGCAAATAAGAAGAGCTGCGATATCTGTACACTTGAATTTAGCAGAAGGTTGTTCAAGGAAATCGCAAAAAGAAAGAAACCGGTATTTTGAAATGTCGAGAGGTTCGGTAATAGAAATAGATAGTGCTATCGGCATCTCATTTAAATTAGAAGATGTGTCTCTTGAAGAACTTCCAGCAGTAGGAAATTCAATAATTAAAACCTTTAAATTATTAAGTGGGATGATTAAAAGCGAAGACTCTCCACACTGACCACTCACTACTCACCACTCACTATATTCACCATTAACAAAATGAACAAAACCCCTGTCATAGCAATCTTCGACGTTGGCAAAACCAACAAGAAATTAATGTTGTTTGATGAACATTATCAAACCGTGCATGAACAAAGTAAGCAGTTTGTAGAAATTAAAGACGAAGATGGGTTTGAGTGTGAGGATGTACATGCTTTGACAAAATGGATTAAAGATACTTTTGATGCTTTGCTTACAAATGAAAAATTTGTAGTTAAAGCCGTAAATTTTTCTGCTTACGGTGCCAGTTTTGTTTACCTCGATGATACGTTGAACGTTTTTCTTCCTTTGTACAATTACCTCAAGCCATATAACCCGCAACTGCAAAAGCAATTTTATGATCGCTATGGCGGAGAGAGTGTGGTGGCCAAAGAAACAGCCTCGCCGGTATTGGGTAATTTAAACTCGGGCATGCAATTGTACCGTTTAAAATATGAAAAGCCTGCAGACTTCGCCCGTATAAAATACGCCTTGCATTTGCCGCAATATTTAAGTTTTATCCTTACTGGTAAATTATATGCAGATATCACCAGCATTGGTTGCCATACTAATTTATGGAACTTTGAAAATAACCGGTATCATACCTGGGTGAGTGAGGAAGGTATTGACGCAAAACTGCCGCCTGTTGTGAGCTGTTCAGCAATTGCAGGATATGTAAATAACACCATTCCTGCGGGTGTTGGCCTGCATGATAGTTCCGCTGCACTGATACCTTATCTTGCTGCATTTCAGGAACCATTTGTCTTATTATCCACTGGCACCTGGTGCATCAGTTTGAATCCTTTTCATCAAACGCCCCTTACAACGGAGGAGCTGGAAAACGATGGCCTTTGTTACATGACGTTCGAAGGCAAGCCTGTAAAAGCTTCCCGCTTATTTGCAGGTTATGAACATGAACAACAGGTAAAAAGAATTGCAGCACATTTTAAACAGGAAGTAGATTATTATAAGGATATTCCTTTTGATGCAGCGCTCATTCAACAATTAAAAATTAGATTCCCGTCACAAAATACAGGCGTTGATTTAAAAGCATCCGCTTTTGTACAAAGGGATTTGTCACAATTTGAAACCGATACGGCCGCTTATCACCAGTTGATCTTTGATATCATGCAGCAGCAATATTATTCAACGCAACTTGCACTGAAAGGCACAACTGTAACAAGGATTTTTGTTGATGGTGGTTTTAGTAAAAATGCCATCTACATGAATTTACTGGCGATGTATTTTCCGGGTATGGAAATCTTTGCGGCTTCGATGGCGCAGGCCACGGCTATTGGTACGGCGCTTTCTATACACCATGCCTGGAATAAAAAACCTTTACCCAATGATATTATTGAACTAAAGCATTTTGCAGCCACACATCAAACAACCTAACGCAACAGTTTAATGACCGGCAATTTATTTTCTTTTGTTTATTATAAAACATCTGCCGGTTTTTATTCCTTTTGGTTCAGTAATTTTAGAAGATAAATTGCTTTAAGCTAATTGATTTACCTGCAACAAATACATGGAAAATAATAATTTTATACAGATATCAGGGCAACAGATGCAGCAACGTTTTGCAGCCATCCTGCTTTCTTTGGGATTTACAAATGAAAGAGCGGATGAATGTGCTGCAATATTTACCAATAACAGTATTGATGGAATTTATACGCATGGTGTCAATCGGTTTCCCCGATTTGTGCAATATGTAAAAGATGGATATGTACTGCCCAATGAAACGCCTTCATTAAAAAATAAATTCGGTGGTATTGAACAATGGGATGGTAACTTAGGCCCGGGCCCGTTAAATGCACAACATGCAACCAACACAGCCATGAACCTGGCGCAGCAGCATGGTATTGGCTGCGTAGCATTGGCAAATACCAACCACTGGATGCGGGGCGGAACTTATGGATGGCAGGCTGCAAAGGCAGGCTTTGTTTTTATTGGGTGGACAAACACCACTGCCATCATGCCGGCATGGGGAGCAACTGATCCAAAGCTTGGCAATAACCCCCTGGTGTTTGCATTGCCTTTTAAACACGAAGCAATTGTACTGGATATGGCCATGTCGCAGTATTCTTATGGCGCAATGGAATTGGCAGTTTTAAAAAATGAGCAGTTGCCAGTTGCAGGAGGATACGACGATGAAGGAGCACTGACAAATGATCCGGCGGCTATCCTTTCCTCAAAAAGGCCGCTGCCAATAGGTTATTGGAAGGGTGCTGGCCTGGCCTTGTTGCTGGATATTCTTGCCACTGTTTTATCCGGGGGATTATCCGTGCATGAGATCACGGCAAAAGCAGCAGAGTGTAGTTTATCGCAGGTGTTCATCGCAATTGATATTTCAAAACTGGGTAACCATTCTTTGATCACGAAAACACTCGAAACCATCCTGGAAGATTATCAGCGATCGGTGGTGCAAACAACATCAAAAAAAATAACCTATCCCGGGCAACGGGTGTTGCAAACAAGACAAAATAATCTTGCCAATGGCATACCGGTAATAAAAAAAGTTTGGGAACAAATTCTTGCATTGTAAAAAACAATGGTTGGTTTAACAGATTATGCAGGAGCAATTATTTACCCTGCATGCAGTAAAATAATATGTATGAAAGTTGGACTATTTATTCCCTGTTATGTTGATCAGTTTTATCCGCAGGTAGCCATCGCAACCCTGCAATTGCTGGAGAAGCTGGGTGTAGATGTGGCATACCCTTTAAACCAAACCTGTTGCGGACAACCCATGGCCAACTCCGGTTTTGAACACCTCACCAAAGGTTGCGATGAGTTGTTTGTAAAAAACTTTGCATCGTTTGATTACATCGTTTGTCCATCGGGAAGTTGCACATTGCATATCAAAGAACATTTACACAATAAGCAACAGGAAGCAGCATCAGCAGGCATCCGCAGTAAAATATACGAACTCACAGAGTTCATGACCGATGTATTAAAAGTAGAAAAACTGGAGGCCGTCTTTCCGCACAAAGTAAGCATGCACCAAAGCTGCCATGGGCAAAGGGGATTAAAAATTTCTCAGATGAGTGAACTGGTAGCGGCACCATTTTCGAAGCCCGGCAAATTATTGAAAATGGTAAAAGACATTGAGATGATTGAACTGAGCAGGCCGGATGAATGCTGCGGTTTCGGCGGAACTTTCTGCATTTTTGAAGAAGCCGTAAGTGCAAAGATGGGTAAAGACAGGGTAGCAGATCATACCAGCCATGGCACTGAATTTATAACCGCCGCCGACATGAGTTGCCTCATGCACCTGGAAGGCATTTTAAAAAGACAAAAAAGTAAGGTGCAGGTAAAGCACATTGCGGAGATACTTAACAGTCAGTTATAAATCATGAGTGATAATTTATGAATAATAAATCGGTATAAAATATTTTTTTACCAGGCAGTAGATATTTTGTGAATCAGTTGTGGCGTCGCACTCTTGTACATTTTCAGCATAGAGGAACAAGAAATGCAGGCCCCTAAAAAATGATACTAAAGGGCAATTAAAATCGAATAAAGAGTAGTCTCGGAAGGGTTTGTTGATTAAAGAACAAATAAAGAAATGGAAGAACAAATTTTACCAAATGACACCAAATGATAATTAAAATAGGGAATAGTCTCGGAAGGGTTTGTTGATTAAAGAACAAATAAAGAAATGGAAAAACAAATATTTATTAAGGATACGAAGTACCGCTCCCTCTCCAAAAGAAGAGGGAGAAGGAGGGTGAGGTGAAATGGAGAACCTCCCCAAATGACACTGAATGATAATTGAAATAAAGAGTAGTCTCGGAAGGGTTTGTTGATTAAAGAACAAATAAAGAAATGGAAGAACAAATATTTATTAAGGATACGAAGTACCGCTCCCTCTCCAAAAGGAGAGGGAGAAGGAGGGTGAGGTTTTAAATCACCCGATCAACCACAAAAAAGATAAATGCAAAACAACAATAAAGATCATGCAACACTGGCAACCGCATTCAATGCAGATGAACCAAGGGTTGACTGGCATGACGAAACATTATGGTTCGTGCGGCAGAAACGTGATAAGGCGGTAAACGTTTTGCCGGAGTGGGAAGCATTAAGGGAAACAGCTTCTCAAATAAAAAATAATGTACTCTCTAACTTAAACGCATACCTGCTTGAATTTGAAAAAAATGCACAACAAAATGGCATCACCGTACATTGGGCTGCGGATGATAAAGAGCACAACCAGATTGTACATTCCATACTCCAAAAAAATGAGGTAACAAGGATTGTGAAAAGCAAATCCATGCTTACAGAAGAATGTCACCTGAATGATTATTTAAAACAGGTTGGCGTTGATGTAGTGGATACAGACCTGGGAGAGCGCATTGTGCAACTGGCCAATGAAGCCCCGAGCCATATAGTGTTGCCCTGCATTCATTGGAAGAAAGAAGAGATTGGTGAACTGTTTCACCAATACCTCGGCACACCAAAAGGTAATGCCGACCCCCAATTTTTAACGGCGGCAGCCAGAGAACACCTGAGAGAAAAATTTTTAACCCGGCGTGCAGCCGTCACCGGTGTAAACTTTGCCATTGCAGAAACAGGCGAGTTTGTAGTGTGCACCAATGAAGGCAACGCCGATATGGGCGCTCACCTCGCCGATGTACACATCGCCTGCATGGGGATTGAAAAAATTATTCCGCTGCAAAAACATTTGGGCGTGTTCCTGCGCATACTCACAAGAAGCGCCACAGGGCAACCAATTACCACCTATAGCAGTCATTTTAAACAACCACGTAAAGGCCAGCAATTGCACCTTGTAATTGTAGATAACGGCAGAAGCCGTCAATTGGGACGTGCGGATTTTCGCAACTCCTTAAAATGTATCCGTTGTGCAGCCTGTTTCAATACCTGCCCGGTGTATAGAAGAAGTGGCGGGCATAGTTATCATACCGCCATAGCTGGTCCAATCGGATCCATACTGGCGCCCAACCTGGATATGAAGCAATATGCCGACCTGCCTTTTGCCTCAACATTGTGTGGTTCCTGCACCAATGTGTGCCCTGTTAAAATTGATATTCACCAGCAATTGTACAAGTGGCGGCAGGTATTGGTAAAAGATGGTCATGCACCCACAGCAAAAATAATTGCCATGAAGGGAATGGCAGCAACCTTGTCAAGTCCGGGTGTTTACAGGCTCGCAGGAAAGATGGGGAGATGGGTGGTTAAACACCTTTCATTTGTGGTGAACAATAAATTAAATCCCTGGTACAAACAAAGGGATTTGCCAGCGTCACCGGACCAATCTTTTGGGGAATGGTACAAGAAAAATAGAAAGAACCCCAAATAGTGTATATATGAGCAGCAGAGAAAGAATATTAACAGCAGTAAAAAATAATCAACCATCATTTACTCAATTGCCAGTGGTTGAAAATTATGTGCAACCTTTTACTGATGTGGTTGAAAAATATAAAATAGTGTTGCAGTCAATTGGTGGCACTGTTCATGAAGTAAAAAATGTTGATGCCATTATTGAAATTCTCAAAGTACAATTTAAAGATGTTCAACGAATACTTTCTGTAATGGATGCGTTTTCGGATTATGCCGAAATGTATACAAAAAATGATGATCCGCATAAACTGGATAATGTAGATGTTGCCATCATCAAAGCTCATTTTGGAGTGGCCGAAAATGGTTCGGTTTGGGTAACAGATGATGTACTGCATGAACGGGTACTGCCCTTTATTTGTCAGCACCTTGTTGCAGTAATTGATAAAACAACTATTGTAGCCACCATGCAGGATGCCTATGATAAAATAGCAGGCGCACAATATGGTTTTGGAACATTTATAGCAGGCCCTTCAAAAACAGCAGACATAGAACAGTCGCTGGTGTTGGGCGCACATGGGCCTAAAACAATGACCGTATTTATTTTGCACCATCAAAGTTAAAATTTGCCGCAATACCTCATGATTGATTTTCGAGATGATATCGTATAGCATGTTTGTCTTGCAATAAAATGATACTGCCATCCTCTTGCCCCAATGAAAAATGAGCCAGCCCCATATTAAGCCCTGTTGATCTTGATAAACTCCTTTGGCTTAACCACGGTTCATCCTGGCTTTTCACCTTTCTACAATATTGTTCGATTTACGAATGTGGCACAGGATACTTGACCAGGTTCAGTTTGGGCAAGTGCCAGTTATAGCGGGAGGCAAAGTAACGTTTAAAGTTATTTTTAGAGGCAATGCCAAAAAAGTTGGTTAATAAATTAGCATCCTGTAAAGGAGTTATCTTGCAGAAGTGATAATATTTTTTTGAGAAAATAAAAAATGAATGGAATGCTTTCTTCAGAAAATAACAGGTTGGCTTATAAAAAAATAGATACCATTACAGTAGATATCCAAATGCAACACAGTGCTGACGGAACAAAGCTTTTGTATGCTGTGATTCCACTGGAACCACATCCTTACCGGCTTACAGAAAGGCTGAAGCATTGGGCTAATGTTACACCCAATAATATTTTTATTGGTAGAAGGAATGAAGCAGGCAGCTGGGACACGCTTACCTATGCTGAAACATTTGCCAAAGTAAAAAGTATTGCACAGGCATTATTAAACAGAAAGATTTCAACAGCAACGCCTGTTACTATATTGAGTGAAAACAGTATAGAACATGCATTAATTGCGTTGGCAGCTTTACATGCCGGTATACCCCATTCTCCAATAGCACCGGCGTATTCATTGCGTTCTGCTGATTTGGAAAAATTAAAACATGTTATTAATTTATTGACACCGGGTTTAATTTTTGTACAGGATGGAAAAAAATATGAGAAAGCTTTGGAAGCTATAGCAAAAGATGTAGAAATCATAAGTCCCGTTAAACCTGACGGCGACTTTAAGTTTACATATTTTGATGAGTTAATTTATACAAAACCTACAACCGAAGTGGAACATGCTTTTGAAGCAATTCAGCCTGGTACTGTAGCAAAAATTTTATTTACTTCCGGCTCAACGGGTTTGCCAAAAGGTGTTATCAATACTCATGAAAATATCAGCACTAACTGGCAACAGATCACCCAAACATTTCCATTTGTAAAAGAGCAAGGGTTGGAATTTATTGACTGGCTTCCCTGGAACCATACCTTTGGAAGCAACCATAATTTGGGTATTGCTTTATACAATGGCGGTGCATTTTATATTGATGATGGAAAACCCACACCAAATGGTATTGCTGCAACAGTGGCCAATCTAAAAGAAAGGAGACCCACTATTTATTTTAACGTACCTAAAGGATTTGAAGATTTAATTCCACATTTTAAAAGCGATGAACAATTGCGCAAACATTTTTTCACTAATGTAAAAATGTTGTTTTATGCAGGTGCAGCAATGCCACAGCATGTGTGGGATACCTGGGAAGAATTGGCAATTGAAACAACAGGTAAAAAAATAATGATCGCTTCCGGATTGGGTTGTTCAGAGACTTGCCCATCTGCTTTGTTTGCCAGTGAACCCGGTGGCTTTGCAGGTCTGCTGGGTGTTCCGGTGCCCGGACTGGAATTAAAGTTAGTGCCATTAGAGGGGAAAATAGAAGCAAGGTATCGTGGCAAAAATGTGTTTCCCGGTTATTGGCGGCAGCCAGAATTAACAGCAAATGCTTTTGATGAAGAAGGTTTTTATTGTACCAGGGATGCCTTGAAATTTGTTGATGAAACCAATGCAAACAAAGGAATGATTTTCGATGGCCGCATTGCCGAAGATTTTAAATTAAATACCGGCACATGGGTAAATGTAAGCGTACTGAGGGCACAAATAATTGCTGCAGGCAATGGGCTGATACAGGATGTGGTGATCACAGGCCATGACAATCATTTTATTGGGGCTATCGTTTTTGCAGGATTGGATTATTGTAGAAAAATTACTGGTCTTGATGCCGGCGCAACTCCAAATAAATTAATAAACCATATTGTCATAAAACAAAAATTACAGAAGGTGTTAAATGAATTATCAGTAAAAAGTACGGGCAGTGCCACCTTGGTAAAACGGGCTGTGTTTGCTGATTTTATTTTAAGTATTGATAAGGGTGAAATAACAGATAAAGGTTCCATCAATCAAAGAATGATTCTTCAGCAGCATCCTGAATTGGTGGAGAAAATATATTCATCAATTGTTGAGGATGACGTAATAGAAGTAAAAAAATAATCATGAAACTTGAAAAAATTTCAGCCCTAATAACTGGTGGAGCTTCAAGGTTGGGGGCAGGTAAATATAAAGAGTGATCCACCGAGGCGGACAGGCTACAACGATGTTAAATTGAAAAACAACTATTAGTAACCCTAATCAAAAAAATATAAACGATATGATTTATTTACCTCGATTTCTTGGTATTTGCCTGGTTGTAACAATCGGTTTTCTTTCGTTTAAAACTGCAGGCAATAATTTTGACAACATCAAAGTTTCTGGTGGTCTTATTTCCGGAACAATAAATAAGGATGGTGACATCCATATTTTTAAGGGTAATCCTTTTGCTGCACCACCTGTGGGCAATTTACGCTGGCAGGCTCCAAAACCAGTTACTGCGTGGAAAGGTGTACGTAAATGCGATGCTTTTTCTGCAAGTCCTGTTCAACCCCGCCAGTGCCATTTATGTGTTGGTCAGAAGAATTTATAGCGCCTCCAAAACCTTTGAGTGAAGATTGTTTGTACCTGAATGTATGGTCAGGCGCAAAAAATACAACAGAAAAAAGGCCCGTGTTTGTATGGATTTATGGAAGGGGTTTAAGTTCCGGTTGTTAGAGTTTTGCGGGGGCAACATTGGAGGATGTGAGGGAAAAACAACGGCTGAGTTTGCAGTACAATTAGATTAGCTTTTATAAATGATAATTAGATTTTAAACACCTCTTTAGGGGATGGGGGAAAAAATTATGCAGGCATATATTGTTGACGGAATAAGAACACCAATCGGAAATTTTTGCGGAACATTGTCCACTGTTCGGGCGGATGATTTGGCGGCTTTAGTGATAAAAAAACTGGCAGCACAAAATCCATCAATACCCATTGATGCAATTGATGATGTGATACTCGGTTGTGTAAACCAGGCTGGTGATGATAACCGCAATGTAGCCCGTATGGCGTTGTTATTGGCAGGTCTTTCTTACACTGTGCCGGGAGAAACTGTCAATCGTTTATGTGCCTCCGGTATGTCGGCGGTAATCAATGCAGCAAAAGCCGTGCAAGCTAATGATGGTAATATTTTTATTGCAGGAGGTGTTGAGAACATGACCCGTGGCCCATGGGTGATCTCCAAAACAAGCAAACCCTTTGGCACCGATGCACAAATGGCCGACAGCAGTTTTGGCTGGCGGTTCATCAATCCCCTGATGCAAAAAATGTATGGCACCGATGCTATGGGCCTAACCGCAGAGAATGTAGCAGATCAATATCATGTCAGTCGTGAAGACCAGGATTTGTTTGCTTATAACTCACAGATGAAAGCTGCAAAAGCACAACAGGCGAACAGGTTTGCAGAAGAAATAACACCGGTTGAAATTTCAATTAATAAAAAGGAGTCTGCTTTTTTTTCTGCCGATGAATTTATAAAACCTACTACCAGTATTGAAAAACTGGCGCAGTTAAAACCAGCCTTTAAAAAAGAAAACGGCAGTGTAACTGCCGGCAATTCATCAGGGTTAAATGATGGGGCAGCGGCCATGTATGTAGTATCTGAACAGGCATTGAAACAATACAACCTTACCCCAAAAGCAAGAATAGTATCTTCAGCAGTAGTGGGCGTAGAGCCACGTATCATGGGCATAGGGCCTGTAAATGCCACAAAAAAAGCATTGTCAAAAGCAGGCTTAACTTTGGCAGATATGGATATCATAGAATTGAATGAAGCCTTTGCTGCACAGTCAATCGCCTGTATCCGTGCATTGGGTTTGCAAGACAATGACCCGAGAATAAATCCCAATGGTGGGGCTATAGCATTGGGCCATCCATTAGGTATGTCTGGTACAAGGATCATTAATACTGCTGCTATCGAACTGCACAAACAACATACAAAATATGCATTGGCCACCATGTGTATTGGAGTAGGGATGGGGTATGCAGTGGTAATTGAAAGGGTTTAAAATTTTGTTTTAAATAAGAGATAATACACTGGTGGAAAGATATGTTGTTGTTCATCCATCATTGTTGTACCTGCGCTGATGTTGTAGGGTAAACACAACTACATTAAGAAAAGAAAGGTGTTTTATATTCTGGAAAACCTGATAAAATTATCTGATAGAAGTGCCAATGCTGACGGGTTAAAAAAGAGCCCCCTGTAAAGACAGCGGGCGTTGTGCATCTTCTTTAACAAATTAGCACATGAGAAGCAATAAAATTATTTATTTACGGGTATAAAAAAAACCGCAGTTTACTTAATCCTGATATTTGGGTGTTTAACCGCCATTTTTTATTTCTTAAGTAGATTGCACCATGTACAATTGCAGTATTTTTTAGAAGGCCAGCACTCCACTTTAGATTTCGCTGATCCATTTTTTAAAAGAGGCAGCATTTTCCTGGCTTATAATGATGTCTTCTTTAACCGGCAATTCCAATTCAACAAATATTTTACTTTTATCAAAGGGCTTAAAATTTTTAATAAAATTCACATTGATGATGTATTGCCTGTTGGCACGATAAAAATATTTCTTGTCCAGTTCTTCTTCCAGTTCTGAAAGATTTGATTTTTCCGCCAAATATTTTTTATTGTCTTTATCAACTAAAAAAACAAGTTTGTGTTCTGTAAAAAAATAAACAATGCCATCGGTGCGTATTGCCTGAAACTCCTGGCCCTTTCGCACTAAAATTCTTGATTTACTTTTTTCATTTTTTTTCAGGTAATCCAGTAACAAGGGCATGTTATTTACAAAATGGTTTTTTAAAGCGCTGTATTTTTTTATGGTGTTTTGTAACTTGACGGTGTTGATTGGTTTTAAAAGATAATCAATGCTGTTAAATTCAAATGCTTTGGAAAGGTACTGGTCGTAAGCAGTGATAAAAACTACCGGGCAATCTGCCTTGCTGGCACTCAGGATAGCAAAAGACAACCCGTCAGATAATTGAATGTCCATAAAAATAATATCGGGCGAAGGATGTTGTTTTAACCATTCAATGCTTTCTGCCACACTTGTTAGTTGGGCCAAAATTTCTATTCCGGGTTCTGCCTGCAGCAAAGCTTCTATAAGGTTTTCTGAAGCTGGTAATTCATCTTCAATGATCAGTACTTTCATTTTTAAACTTTTAATATGGGTAATTTAACAACAAACATTTTTAATGAAGCATCAATAATGATATTTTTTTTTGTAAGTAGTTTATAGCGGGTATTTAGGTTTGCCAACCCAATGCCTGAAGGATGCGGCTGAAACTGTTTTGGGTTTATCTCGTTAACAACTGTAACATAGCCAGACTCAACCAATACACTGATAAAAAGTTTTTTTAACTCCGAAAACTCATTATGTTTTACAGCGTTTTCAATTAATATTTGCAACGAGATCGGCGGTATAAGAAAATTGTCCGTATCCAAATCGGCCATTTCAATTTCCATATTAATGGAATGGTTAAAGCGAATCTTAAGCAGGTAAAAATAATTGCTCATAAATTCAATTTCCTCTTTCAAAAAAACAAGGTCCCTTTCTTTGTTACTCAATATATACCGGTAAACACGGGCGAGTGTATCTGTGTAAAGACGGGCATCATGCTGATTTTTGCCAATAAGATAAGATAAGGTATTAAGCGAATTAAAAATGAAATGCGGGTCAATCTGGTTCTTTAACGCTTCCAGTTCCGAATGGGCATTTGCGGTACTAAGCCGCTCAACTTTAGAAAGCGTATTTTCTTTTTCACGGTTTAAAAAAATAATTTCGTAAATGTTTGTAATAAATAAAACCGCAATGATAATGATCAATATGGTAATAGATATTTTGCTTTTCCCGGTATCCTGCTGATGCATGAATTGTTTCCAGATGCTTAAAAATGCCCAGCCCACTACACCACTATAAACAATGTTGGAAAAAAAAACTGCTATGATGATCTTATGATATTGTTTGGTGAGCCATTCAACAGAAGAACGCAGATAATACATCAGCCAGATATTTCCCTGCCAAATTATTATGGACAGGCCAATAAAACAAGCATAGTGAAGCATCAGTACCGGCATTGCATACAGGCGGTTATTGATAAGCCCTGCCAGGTTTGGAATAAGGATACCCAGTGCAATCATCCCCACAAATTTTACGATCTTATCCTTTTTGGTTTCTTTCATTTTAGTAATTGTAACTGACAATTAAAAATAGAGTCAGGGTTTTACTAACCTTTTGCAAAATGCATACATGGTTATCTGTAAAAAAATATTATAGCAGTATGCCGGTTTCATTTTTTATCCATCATGCAAGCATTTCATCTTAATAATTAATTTTTATTCCTCATTAAATTAAAATGGCTATGGCATAATTTTTTTCATTTTTTTAAAAATTACAACTATCCGTTCTATAAAAAATTAATAAATGCTGGATGGCAATTATAGATACTTTACCGGAATGCAGCAATCATAATTATTCTTTTTGTAAATTTGCTGCTCTTGATGAAAGCGCATTAAAACCACTTGCTGATATATACCATGCAAATATCACCGCTAATATTTTCCAGCAATACAAAGTACCGGCTGGGGAGGCATGCGTTATTTTGGAGCGGCTGGATACTCTATTATACTGCTTTAACTATTTTAGGTTACCAGGGTAAATTCCCTTTATCAAAATCTTTTTTTCCTTCACTGGCAGAAGTAATTATATCAACACCAATGGATATGGTGTTTTGTTATTCCATCATCTATTTTCTTTTTCCCCGGTTTTTATTCAGGGGAAAATACATCAGGATGGTATTGCTATGGATACTGTTTAGTTGCCTGTTCGTAGTGGTTTTTATACTTTACTCCGTGAATGTGCTTCCTTTATTACAGCAATTTTTCGGAATGCCAAAACCGGGAATGTCTAAAAACTATGTGTGGATATTTTTTTATTTATTCAGCCAGATCAATATGGAATTTGGCCTCGCTGCGGCTATCAAACTCGGCAAAATGTGGTTTATTAAAAGTGAAGAATTATTATTGTTGCAAAAAAAACAGGTAACATTTGCAGGTGAAAAAAACAATATTGCCCTGCAACCTTTTTTTTTGATGAATGCTTTGGATGCGGTGGATCATTTTTCGAAATCAAATCCCGCAATTGTTTCCGGCATGATGAAAAAAATTAAAAAACTGTTGCTATACCACAACTATTACCAGCACCAGGCACGTGTGCAATTAAGTGACGAATTAAATTTGCTGCAGGAGTATATTGAATTAGAAAAGGCCGGTGCTGAAACCCCTTTTTTTACCAACATTAAAATATCTGGAGAGGCAGGTTCAAAAAAAATAGCACCTTCCATCATCTTGCCGCTGGTGGAGTATTGCTTCAGGCAAATGGCTTCACTTGACCTGGCAGAAAAACATATTTGTTTTGAAATACAAATTGAAAATGACACTATCTGCATTGCCATAGAATGGAATAAACCCGGGGATACGTCTGCATTAATGACCAGTAACAGTTCATTTTTGCAAACCATCAGTAAGCGGTTAAAAATTTTATACCCCGGCTCCCATTCTTTTACGGCACTAATAAAGCCCGAACAATTTCTGGTAAAACTATCTATTGATTTTGATTATGCAGCGGCATAAATAACCCCAATAAATTTTAATTTTCCTGCACTTCATTAAGTGCTGTTTTGTTGTAGTTTCTCTACTGCTATTCATCTTTCATTTTCGAAAAAAACTTCTTTATTTTTTTGAGAGGTACTTACTGAATTTTTTAAAAGTAATATCCCTGCTGCAATTTTTACAACAACGTATTTTTTTCAGTTAGCTAAATTCCTGCTTCAGTAATCTTTTTTCACGCCCCGGTGTTTTAAGTTATTTATCCTGCGTCGGTGTACCTTATTTTTTTGTCACGTAAAATGATGAATGATTTGTAAAGAAAATATTCTTTTACTTTTTAGTCATCGCATCCACAACGCTATCTTATAAAATTATACGGTATGATAAAAATTTTAATGCTGCTGGGCACATTCTTTTTATTGGGCTTATCAGCAGTCAACGCACAGGGAACAGTAACAGGAAAAGTTACTGATGCAAAAGGCGATCCATTGCCTGCAATATCTGTTAAAGTAAAAGGCGTTACCACTGGCACTACCACCAATGCAGACGGATTTTTTACTATCAATATTAAACAACCTGAAGTGGCCCTAGAATTTTCAGGTGCGGATATTACAACCATCACCCAACGGGCAAAGCCAGGAGAAATGATTACTGTTACACTGGAACAGAAAACGAGAAACCTTAACGAAGTTGTAGTAACCGCCGTGGGAATAAAGCGTTCAGAAAAATCATTGGGCTATGCATTAAGCAAAGTAGATCCCAAAGCGCTTGTTCAAAAATCGGAACCGGATGTATTAAAAACATTATCAGGAAAAGTTGCAGGGGTAGATATAAGGTCTTCTAATGGTACCCCCGGTGCAGCTACAAGAATACAGATACGTGGAAACTCCTCTTTTTTTGGCGAAACTCAACCGCTGATAATTGTTGATGGAACACCTTTTAGCAATGATGAAGTAGCTACTTCAGATAGAAATTCTGGCGGGGGCGCCTATTCAAGCGGCATCAGTAATTTAGACCCCAACGACATTGCATCCATGACCGTATTAAAGGGCTCGGCAGCTTCTGCCTTGTATGGCTCAAGAGCTTCCAACGGCGTTGTTGTCATCACTACAAAATCTGGAAATCCGGGCAGGAGCAAAAAAGGAATGGAGGTGACTTATGCAACTTCCGCAGGCATTGAAAATATAAACAACCTGCCCGTCTATCAAAATGATTATGGCACCGGGAAACAATTTACTTACGCCAACGCCAACGGGTCATGGGGGCCTAAATTTGGCACCATCGATTCTATCCCTACATGGCCGGCCTACCTTGCAGCTTTTCCCAATTTGTTTGGTGATAGCGTTGCTTACAGGGCCGTGCCGGGCAATGTAAAAAGTTTATTTAAAACGGGTTCCGTATTTGAAAATTCACTTTCTTTTTCCGGTGGAAATGAAAAAACTTCGATGGCGGCAACGGTATCCTTATTAAACCACAACGGGTATGTACCCAACTCATCTTTTGACCGTGCCAACATTAGTTTTGGCGGAGCCACCAAATTAGATAATGGGCTCAACATACGGGGTAATTATAGTTATGCCAAAACTAAACAAGTTGGGGGAATTTTTGGCGAGCAGCAATCTCCGGGTGCCTCTTCTTCTTTTGCCAGAACCTTATTTTTAGGACGCAACTGGAATTTTAGCCTTCCTTTTGAAGATGCTTTAGGACACCCGGTATCTACCATTCCTGCCGCTTATGACA
>JANYFT010000346.1 GCA_025359625.1 Ferruginibacter sp. | reverse complement strand
TCCCTTGTTTGTTTACTAAATCATCAAATTGGAAATAGGCTAATAAACCTGTTTGGGTAGTTGGGGAAGGAAGGGGCTTATTCATGTACGCTCTTATCTGGGCTTGTGTTCGGGCTATATTCCAAATACGCACTTCATTTATGTAGCCAATTAACTGTGTTGTATAAAAAGAGGCATCATAAAGGCCAAACTTTGTTTTCCAGCTATTTTGAATCAGGTTTCCGCTTGCATTAACCTGACTCATCAAAAATCCATTCCTGTAAAACTTAAGGGTACTCCCATCATATACCATCGCTACATGATAAGTTTTATTTAATTCAATATCACAAATATCAGGTGTGGCAAAAAAGCCGTTTGTTGTAGTTATGTAAGCATGGTTGGGCCTTAATAAATAATTTACATCCGAGAAATCATTGTGTTTTGAAACAACATCCCCTTCTGTATTATTACCTCCCCCAGGTACATAAGATTGTGTTCTGTTAATAGTTGCTTCTACAGTAATTTGATTTCCCGGAATATCAAGGTCACCAATATTTACAGAAGAACTTACAGAAGGAGTACTTAACCAGTTATTGCAAGTTTGGGCTTTACAAATAGACAAGCAAGCATTTAGAACAAGAAAGCAAAGTATAAATTTCTTCATAAAAGGTACAGTAGCTTATGATAAGGTAAATTAAAAATACCTTAAAATTTTTATATGCCGGTATAATTGTACGGAGTGATGGCCTTTAATTCTTTTTTAATGTTACTGTTCACTTTAAGTGAATTGATGAATTGATGGATCGCTTGTTTATCAATAGCATGCTTGCCTCTTGTTAATTCTTTCAATGCCTCATAAGGCTGCGGATAATTTTCTCTGCGTAAAACTGTTTGTATAGCTTCTGCAACCACGGCCCAGTTATTATCCAGGTCAGCTTTTAATTTTGCTTCATTCAATACCAGTTTATCCAACCCTTTTTCAATTGATTTAAATGCCAGAATGGTATGTGCCACCGGCACGCCGATATTTCTTAATACGGTTGAATCTGTAAGGTCTCTTTGTAATCTTGAAAGGGGTAGTTTAGCTGAAAGGTGTTCCAGCAGCGCATTCGCAATGCCCAGGTTACCTTCTGCATTTTCAAAATCAATGGGGTTTACTTTATGTGGCATAGCCGAAGAACCTATTTCACCCTTCTTTGTTTTTTGTTTAAAATAATCAGTGCTAACATAAGTCCAGATATCCCTGCAAAAATCTATAAAGATGGTATTGATCCGTTTGATGGCATCGAAGTGTGCAGCAAGCGTATCGTAATGTTCTATTTGGGTAGTGTATTGCTGGCGTTCCAAACCCAGTTTTGTTTCGGTAAATTCATTGGCAAATTTTACCCAGTCGTATTTGGGGTAGGCTACATGGTGTGCATTAAAATTTCCGGTAGCGCCACCAAACTTTGCCATAAAAGGAATATAGCTAAACAACTGCACCTGGTTTTCGAGCCGCTCAACATATACCATTATCTCCTTACCCAAACGGGTAGGCGAAGCAGCCTGTCCATGTGTACGAGCCAGCATTGGTATATCTTTCCATGCTGTGGCCAGTTGTAATAATTGTTGCTGCAGGTTAATTACAGCGGGAAGATAATCATGCTCTACTGCATGTTTCCAGCTTAAAGGAATGGCCGTGTTATTAATATCCTGGGATGTAAGGCCAAAATGAATCCATTCTTTTAAATGGCCTGCATTGCATTTATCCAGTTCAGCTTTCAAAAAATATTCCACTGCTTTCACATCGTGGTTGGTTATTTTTTCTGTCTCTTTTATTATGCCTGCATCTTCCAAAGAAAAATTAGCCGCCGCATTTAAAAGATGTGTTTTTACAGTAGCAGGTAATTTAAAAAACTTCTTTTCTGCAAGGAATAAAAAGTAGTCCACTTCTACCAGTACCCGATATTTTATCAGTGCATATTCACTAAAATATTCATCTAAATGATGTAATTGTTTACGGTAACGTCCGTCAATGGGAGAGATAGCAGTTAGTTGATTTAAATCCATGGTGATGCTGTAAATTTGCTGCCAAAATTATACTAAAGCAATTGGACAGAAAAATAAGAGTAGGAGCGGTTAGCTATCTCAACACAAAACCCCTGATATATGGATTTGAAAAGGGGATGATGAAAGA
>JANYFT010000321.1 GCA_025359625.1 Ferruginibacter sp. | reverse complement strand
ACAGGTAAATAATTTGTTTGATGTAGCTTATCAGAGTAACCTCAGCCGGTTAAAATATTTTGAATATTATACACAATCCCCAAATGGCCATTCAGGAATGTACAATATGGGCAGCAATATTTGCATAAAAATTATTGCAGGGTTTTAAGGTAAGCATCGTCACCCGTCACGGGACACTAAAATAGTCACCAACTCAATCTGTCCAAAAATGCATCCGTCTGCGTTAAGATTTTCATTCTCATAAAAAATAGACAGTACGGCTGCTATTAATTAATTTAGCAACTCATCATTAATATCATGCAAATGTCAACTCGCAGAAAGTTTTTACAAAGTGCGGTTACCTGTTCGGCTGTAGTGTTAACCGGCGAAAAAATATTTGCTGGTAACCTCAACACAAACAAGCCCATTATAAATGATCCTATCGTTATATCCACCTGGGATTTTGGTAAGGCAGCTAATGCCGGTGCATGGGAAATATTAAATAAAGGTGGAAGAGCATTGGATGCGGTAGAGGCAGGTGTTAGAATTCCCGAAGCGGATGAAACCAATCAAAGTATTGGCTATGGTGGTTTGCCAGACAGGGATGGTAAAGTAACCCTTGATGCCTGCATTATGGATGAATTTTATAATTGCGGATCGGTGATGTGCCTGGAACATATTATGCACCCCATCTCTGTTGCAAGAATGGTGATGGAAAAAACACCGCATATCATTTTAGCAGGCGATGGTGCTTTGCAATTTGCCCTGGCCAATGGTTTTAAAAAAGAAAATCTGTTGACGCCAAAAAGTGAAAAAGACTGGAAGGAATGGTTGAAGACCGCCAAGTATGAACCGGTAAAAAATATAGAGAACCAACTATATGATAAAACAAAAGACCCAATGCCCGGTGGAATAAAAAATCATGATACCATTGGCATGCTGGCGATGGATGCAGCAGGTAATTTTAGCGGAGCCTGCACTACAAGCGGGATGGCGTACAAAATACATGGACGTGTGGGGGACTCTCCGGTTATTGGTGCCGGGTTATATGTTGACAATGAAATTGGTGGTGCCACAGCAACAGGTGTGGGCGAAGAAGTGATTCGCATTGTGGGAGCCCATTTAATTGTTGAATTAATGCGGCAGGGATACAGCCCCGAGGCGGCTTGTAAAGAAGGTGTGGAAAGAATCATTAAACGTAATCCGGTAAAAGCAAAACAAGTGCAGGTTGGTTTTTTGGCCTTAAATAAAAAAGGTGAATTTGGTGCATATTGTTTGCAGAAAGGATTTACCTATGCAGTACGCAACAACCACGAAGAAAAAATATATACCGCCCCGAATATTTATTAATACATTAAAAAAATCATTACCAATAGTATGACCCATAAAGCAATCTTTGAAGTATGTGCTTTCAATATTCAGTCGGCCATCATTGCAGAAAAAGCAGGTGCTGCAAGAGTAGAATTATGCGATAACCCTGTTGAAGGGGGCACCACGCCAAGTTATGGTGCCATCAGGCAAACAAGAGAAAAGATTTCCATTTTGTTGTATCCCATCATCAGGCCAAGATCGGGTAATTATTTATATGATGATGATGAAATGAACATTATAAAACAAGATATTCTGATGTGCAAGGAATTGGGATGTGATGGCATTTCTGTTGGTGTTCAAAAAATGGATGGTGAAATAGACACGGATAAATTGAAACAGATAGTTGAATGGGCTTACCCGATGGGTGTTACCTGCAACCGTGCGTTTGATGCCACCCCTGATCCCTTCAGGGCACTGGAAGATATCATTAGTGCAGGTTGTGAACGGGTATTGACCTCCGGCCAAAAAACTGCTGCTCCCGATGCCGGAGAAATATTACACCAGTTAGTTCTGCAGGCAGCAGAAAGGATCATCATCATGCCAGGCGCCGGAATAAAGTCAACCAATATTGAAAAACTAATGCAGCAAAGTGGTGCCAAAGAATACCATGGATCTGCAAGAAAAGCTATCAGCAACCCCATGAAGTTTGCTAATCCGCTGGTGACAGATTTTGGCAATGTTTACCTGGCAGCCGAAGAAGAATTAAGAAAAATAATTGCCTTGATGCTATTGTAAAGAACAAGGGTTATAAAATAAAAGATGTTACCTCAAATTCAATGGGGCTCATCAGCTTCTGCAATTAATCTGTTATACTATAAACTAACAATGGGTTTAAAAGCCATTTTTAAAATAAACAAATTTTAAAAAAGATGACCCCGTATACGTGGCTTTAACTTTCGCCAGTTACTTCTTTTGTAAAAAATATAGCCCCGTTTTAGTTTAATCCAATTATACTTTTAATTAAAGATGGAAACTGAAAATGTATGTCCATAAACATTTCGGCATCGTTCTTTTAATATATAATGTTACACCTCGTAAGAGAAAATACACAAGCATAACTATTTCCTTAACGACTTAAAGAATGCAATTATTTTTATTGTAACGTTATTTTATAGCCATTACTTTTAACATCTTCTATGCTACAGCTGTTTTTTTATAAAAAATAATAAGTTGGCATGGTTATGGTTTTATGTGGTTCAAACATAAAAAATCTGTTATAAAATACCTTCCATGTCAACTTCTAATTTAATTGAACATATTTTTCATTTTAAAAATTTAATATCATGAGTACATCAAATTTTCCGGCGGTAACTGTTGAAAACCAGGCCCCACGTAAGAATTTCAAAAATGCAATTATAGGCGTTTTAGCTGTTGCATTGGTAGCGGTAGGCGGTTATGCTATCGTTGATAAAAACAAAACAGGTGAAGTAATTCATCAGCAGGAAACTACTATTGCAAAAGTTTCTGATGAAAAAAGTGATGTACAGAAAAGTTTTGACGGATCATTGGCCCGCCTTGATTCTTTGGGTACCATTAATACATCATTAGAAAGTAAATTGAAGGATAAAAGTAGCGAGATCGCTAAAACAAAAAATCAAATCCGTAGCATTTTAAATAAGAAAAATGCTACGGCTTCAGAATTGGCAAAAGCAAAAACACTAATAGCTGATTTAAATGGTAAGATCACTAATATGGAACAGGAAGTGGCTCGTTTAACACAGGAAAATCAGTCTTTAACCAATGATAAAGTTGCATTAACAGCAGACAAAGAAAAATTAACTACTGATTTAACTGCTACTACTGTTATCAAACAGGATCTTGAAAAGAAGGTTGATATTGCATCTACTTTAAACGCTTCTAACATTGCCATTACACCTATTAATATTAAGAAAAATGGCAAAGAAAAAATCACCACAACAGCAAAGCGTGTTGACAAATTGGTTATTTCTTTTGATGTTAATAACCGTATAATTCAATCAGGCATGACGGATGTATATGTTTGTGTAATTGGCCCTGATGGAAAAGCAATTTCAATTGAAAAATTAGGATCAGGAACTTTCACTACTCGTGAAGATGGTGATAAAGCTTTTACAGCCAAAGTGCCTGTTGATTTAGAAACATCTAAGAAAAAAAATGTTGAATTTGCTTTTGTTCCCGGTGAAAATTTTCAAAAAGGAAATTATACAATTCAAATTTATCAAAATGGATTTAAGATTGGCGAAAGCACCCGTGAGTTGAAAAAAGGCGGTCTATTTAGCTAATCATTTTTACCGCATTATAGTTGTATTTATTAATTTCACCCTGAATAAAATAATTGCCATGAACGAATTATCAAAAGGAGAAAAGAAAGTTGCCCGGGCCGCCATCGACAAAGGACTTGATAGAGAGTTCAGAAAAGGGATGGAAGAATTTGAAGCTATTGTTAAAGATTGGCGGGAAGGAAAATTTCCGACCAATAAAGAAGCTTATCATAAGCTCTTTAAAGCGGTGGATGAAAAGGACAACGCTATCAGCAGGCGGTATGACGGACTTACCGGTGGCAGGTATTTAATTACGGTCGCTGGTATATTCATGGATGGGTATATCACTGAAGAAGATATTAGTGGCTTTCGGGAAGAGACAAAAGACATTATAAATAGCTGGGCCAAAATGTAAGGGTTTTTGCAGCTCCTTTTCTGCCTGTATTTAATTTCAGAACTTTACAATTAAGCAATTTATTAGCTAAAACTCCATAGCTTCTAATTGTTCAACAGATGGCATCTCATCATACGTTCTCCCATTGAGTATTCTTCCCGCTTTCTTTTTATTGGTGCCGCCCCATTGTTTAAAAAAGAAGGCTGTCTTTGCTTTGGTACATTGATCATGGATATCCAATACCCAGTCTGCATCCATAGGTCTTGGAGTTCTGCCACTTTCTCCGCCAACAATAACCCAATCTATTTTTTTCAAATTCATTTTGGGTAATGGCTCTATCAATGGTTCGCATGAAAGAAATTTTACTCTTGCATTTGTTTTACGAAGATCATTGATACGATGTTTTACTCTTGCATCTTCTCCAGAAACACCCATCCAGATATTGTGTGTCCAATTTAATTCTTTGTGGTATTGTAAAAGAATATCAGAACGCTTTGTAAGCACCTGAAACGTATGCTGAGGGCAATTATTCATTGTGGTAAAAACCTTTTTAATAAATTCCAATGGCACATCTTTATGAAATAAATCACTCATTGAATTCACAAAAACTATCTTAGGCGATTTCCAACCATAAGGGGTTAACAAAGCATCCTCGTGAGGCCGCAATTGAAAACCGTCTTTATATTTTTCAATGCCCATTGCCTCCAATCTTCTGGTCATTACTTCTGCATAGCAATATTTACAACCTACAGAGATTTTGTTACAGCCTGTTGTTGGATTCCAGGTCATTTCTGTCCATTCAATTGAAGATTGTGCCCTGATTGTAATCAATTTATTGGCCAATTATATTATGCGTATTGGGGAATATAAAATTGATATGCCCTCTGTGATTAGAAAGAGTTCAGCATAAATCAAAATTGTCGTTATTTCTTTTTCTTAGGTTTTCTTTTTGAAGTTATAGTGGAAATAGGTTGTAGGGCAGCGTCTAAATCATTTTGAGTTATTATACCATTCTTTTTTAAAATCTCAAAATATTCACTTGCTGATAGAGGACAATTAGCCAGATCAAAGAATTCATTTTTTTCCAGTTTACATTGTCTTTTCATCATTCCGATATGATAATCTTCCAGTTCTTTTTCACCATGGCTAATTTTTGTATGAAAAATTACCCGACCATTAAAATAATATTCAAGATATTTGTGGTCACCCTGAGCAGCTTTAAACCCTTTGCTTAGCAGGTTTTGGTATGTTTTCTTTGCATCAAGTACTGGCATTATCCTTCAATTTTTAGTATTAAAGAATTCAATATTGTTTTAATCCGCTTTAACCTATCGCCCAATTTATTTTCAGGCAGTTCATTGTATCTTTTATATACAAAATTGAATTCCTCAGAAAAATCATTCTCAGCATCATCAATCGTCTTTCCAGTACCAACAATATCCAACATTTCAGATTGTATCACAAAATAATCATCTTCCTTTTCAAGTTTACATCGTAATGGAAAGGCAAGTAAATAAGTTGTAGTACCAAAACTTATAGTGTCGGTTGCAAAACCAGGCTGTCCATGCTTTGTATCAAATACATCTTTAGTGGTTCTTGTAATTTGACTACCTCTTTTGACTACTCTTATTTTTGCTACTGCCTCATATTCTTCCTTTATTAATTCTGTTTCCGAAATCTTAGTGAGCAGTTTTTCTTTTACTTCTGGCTTAAACTTATTTATTTTATATAAGGGGATAATTTTCCCTTTTTTTAATTCTACAACACTTACAGGGGAGCTGCCAAATGTAGTAGCGAAATTGTAGAAATCTTCAACAATTATATTTCTTGTAGCGGCCTGTGGTATTAATTTTTTTATTTCTGAATAATCTCCCTGGTTAGCTACTTTCAAGTAGGAATCAAATTTATTGTTAACAAATTTTCGTTGTTCAATAACATCGCCACTTGTTACAGCCTTAATCCTTGGGGTGAAAACAAATTCAGGAATTGCGCTGCCAATATTGAAGCCAGCAAGTTCAACTTTAAAATTATTTGTATCAATAGCTCCATCTACTTCAAGTTGATATTTGGCAATATCCTGTAGTAGTTTTTGCAAATTCTCGGCAAGCTTCACAAGATGCTCAATAGGAATGGTGTTATATCTTCCGATTTCACCCTCTACCCTTAAATTGAAACCCTTTGTCAAGTCTACCGTCATACTATATCTTTTTGTAAATATAAGCATACAATCTAAATATCAAACCAACCTTACTTCTACTGCTTCTCCACCAAATACCGCCAATATCTTTTAGGCATGTGACTTATATGCAGCTTCATATTTTTGCGGGCCTTTATGTTTACGCTGCTGAAATATTGCTTCCATAATTGCTGGTATAATTCTTCCTTTTCATCGTGCAGTGTGGCAAGACTTTGCTCGTTGTTGAGGTCGGCCTCAAAATGCATTTGCACTTCTTCTAACGTTTCACCATTGTAATACAAACCGTATTTTCTAAGCCCATCATAAATAAGCCAGTGCTGGTCTGCCTAGCCTTCCTGGAAGTGTTTGCCAATCACGGGCAACATATTGTAACCGGGCTCAATGATGCAATGGATATTTTTTCAATGATGCGGTCACTCATCGGCACTGTAGTTTAATAGGGGAGCGTCAGAAAATCGGGGTTGTTGTGTTGCAATTCGTCAAGCGTACTCATAGAAAGCCGGAAGTCGCAGTGCAGCCACTCATCGCTTTCAGCCCATCTTCCGGTGCGTACACTAAACGCAATTTCCCAGGTTTGGCTGATGATGATGGTTTGTTCCGTTAAAAATCCAAGTATGAAATTTTTAAGCCGTTCATCAAAGTAGGGAATTGATAAAATGAAGTCTGCAATCTCTTCATTAGTAGCGTACAAAAACTGCTCCGCAACCAATTCGGCTGCGGAAAGATTGCGCCGTAAACCAATTGTTTGGTTGACCCGACGCTCAATGATGTTGATTAAATATTCTCCGGTTACTGCTATCATGGCTATAAAAATCAGAAGTGAAAAAATGGGTTCAATATGGAAGTGATAAAAAATGTTTGTCATTATTGATGCCGCTGGTATGGGCTTCACTTAAAAAATAATCATTGCCATGCAGCCACTCATAACTCTCCGCCCACAGCCGGGTGTTTTTTATAAATTCATTCTCCCAGCTTTGGCTGATGATGATGGTGTCTTCGGCCAGGTTACCCAGTAAAAAATCGTTCAGCTTTACATCGAAGTAAGGAATTGTAATAATGAAATCCAGCACCTCTTCATCGGTTGCGCCGGGGTAAGGTTCATTGTCAAACTGCTGTTGTTTCGACTCCCGATATTTGTCGATGTTTTCGCTGGCTTTTTTAAAAATAATTTCTGCCAGGTAGTCTTTTGTTACTGAGTTCATGTTGCTGATTTTTATCTTTTAAAATAATTTTCCCTGTTCACCCGGCCGTTTAAAAATATTTGTATTCAAACTCCATTCTTCCGCATTCATATTATACAACTTGCCGTATTTTTTATATTGCTGCGCTACCATTTGTGCAATGTGCCCTTCGCCCCGCATGCGTACGCCCCAGCGGGTATCGTTCACCTGGCCATCGTGACTTTGCTCAATCAGGTGCCACACTTTATCTGCATGATTGGGAAAGTTTTTAAACAACCAGTCGTGAAATAAAAATTTGATAGCGCCATTTAACCGGATGAAAGTATAGGCCGTAAACGTAGCGCCGTTGTCTGCCGCAGCTTTCATGATGCGTTGCATTTCATGTTCATTCAGGCCGGGTATCATTGGCCCCATCATTACCCCCATTCGCACACCGGCGCTGCTGAGTTCGTTAATCACTTTCAGTTTTTGTTTGGCCGTGGTGGTACGTGGCTCCATGATGCGGCGTAGGTCTTCGTTAAAAGAAGTGATGCTTACCATGGCAGACACAATTCCCTTCTTTGCCATGTCCTGCAACACGTCTTTGTCTTTTAGTATCCAGGAGTTTTTGGTGAGAATACCTACCGGCTGATTGAATTCATTGCATACTTCCAGCAGGCCTCTTGTTAAGCGGTACTTTTGTTCGGCTGGTTGGTAGCAATCGGTGTTGCCGCTGAGCATGATGGGCGTAGCATCCCATTTTGGATGCATCAAAAATTTGCGCAGCAGTTGTGGTGCATTTTTTTTGATGATTATTTTTTGTTCAAAATCCAGCCCGGCACTGTAACCCCAGTATTCATGTACGTTACGGGCATAGCAGTAAATGCATCCATGCTCACAACCGGCATAGGGGTTCATGCTGTAGCCCATGCCTACGTCTTTACTTTCTACTTTGTTTACGATTGTTTTGCTTTGCTGCTCTATGTATTGCGTGGGGATATTGCCTTCTTCCCAATCGTCGATGCCTTCAATGTGTTCCCTGGTGGATTCATTTTTGAGGAAGCGGTTTTTGGTATTGTATTGTGCGCCACGGCCATGTATGTATTGTGTCGATTCTTGGTGTGGTGTTACTGATACTTTGTGATGATCTTGTTGAAGTTTTTGGTTCTGTCCCGTAAAGGGGGATTTTGATTCGTTGTCCATACTATTGTTTTATTTATTGTGATTGTTTCTTTTACATTTTAAATTGAGTGCAATTTTATCTTGCTCCCCTTCTCTTCATTTGTGCGTTTGCTTTTTAAATTGAGCGCATTCATTTTACCTCATCCTCCTTCTCTTTGCCCATTTGGGGAAGGAGCGGTGCTTTATAGCTTTAATAAACAGTTGTTCTTCCAATTGTTCATTTGTTCTTTAATGAACAAGTCCCCACGAAGCCATTACCCATATTCAATTGCAGAAGTGCTATATATAATTAGCCTGACACTAATGCGATTTTTTCAGGCTTCCGGGTTTTAAAATTATTTCGAATTGAAGACGTTCCTCAATGTTATGCGGTACAAGTGGGCGATGCAACTATGTTGCCCATGGCTGTGTATTTGCCCGGACCAACATTTTTATTTTATGCAAACAACGATCCTTGTGTTGTTGTCACCGGCAAATTTTGAAACTCGAACCGTTGCACAATCTGGTATTTCATTTCTCCTACGGGCCGTTTTAATAATAACATAGCGTGTGCTATAAAGCGGCTGGTAAAACTTTTGTTGCTGTACTCCAGCCAGCCTTTTTCGTATTGCCAGGGTTGTAATTTTCTTGCAATCGTTAAGTGGGGTTCCATTATAAAATGCGGTTTGTTATCATTGTTCAGCTTCATCAATTGCTGCGCTTCCGTACGGATTTGCTTTACCAAATCCTGGATGGGCAGCTTAGACGTGATGTTGATATAGATGGTGTGCGAAGGAAAACTGCCATAGTCTTTTAATTCTATTTTAATGGGATGATAGCCCATGGCAATGGCATTTAAGTGGTTGAGCAGGCGCTCTTCCACCATGCCGTATTGTACAAAATTTACCAGCGTAAGATGCGGCTTGCTATACAGGGCCGTTTCTGCTTTGTACTTATCGGCAAAATGTTTTTTTACGTCCATGATTTTATTGCGCAGTTCTTCATGCGGATTTAGTACCAACAGGTATTCGTAAATTTTGTAGCCGGGCGTAGTATTACCTAAATCCCTTGTCTTCAGTTTTGGCGGTGCTGTAGTTAATTTGTTTTCCATACAATATGCATTTTAAAATTTGGAATTGCCAATTTATTTAGTGTAAATTTACTAATTAATTTAGTTAATAATAAAATAATTTATATGGAAGTGGAAAACTTTTTTGGCAGTAGCTACTCCGGTAGTAAAAGATTCAGTCAGCATGATGTGCCCATGGCAAACGCCTCCGGCTTTGGTGCTGCCGCAGATGATTATATGGAACGGGGCATTGATTTGAATGAACAACTGATCCGCAATAAACCGGCTACTTTTTTTATGAAGGTGAGTGGCGGCAGCATGATCAACGCTGGTATTTTTGATGGGGATATTGTGATTGTTGACAGGAGTATAAAACCCATGAATGGTAAAATTGTGATTGCGGTAATTGACGGCGAGATGCTGATACGACGCTATGAAAAAACCATTAACCGGCTGCGGCTGATTCCTGAAACGCCAAAACTGGCTGCGATTGATGTGAGTGAGTTTATGGATTTTAAAATATGGGGGGTTGTGATTTGTGTGATCAGGTCCCTGGGTTAAACCCAGGGCAATTCATAAAACCCAGGGTAATTCATGAATTGCCCCAGCCTTCATGACTTGCCTCAGCCTTCATGACTTGCCTCAGCCTTCATGACTTGCCTCAGCCTTCATGACTTGCCTCAGCCTTCAGGCTGGGGATAAAAAGATAAACAGCCTATTTCATCATCTAAATATTACATCATGCCATTCATCAACATTTGGGTTCATTTAGTTTGGGCCACTAAAAAA
>JANYFT010000305.1 GCA_025359625.1 Ferruginibacter sp. | reverse complement strand
AATTTTGGCCTTTTCAAAAACAAAAATAGTAGTTCCAAATTCCCTTGCGAAAGTATTTGTTACGGTTCCTGCTATATAAGATCTTTCGAAAAATGGACTCGTTTCTTTCAATTCATTGTCATTGTTTTCCAGGGTTTTTATCCTTATTAAATTGACATATTTTTTATCAAGTTGAAACCAATCTATATAATCGGCATTGAAGGATACGGCAGCCACATTTTTATTTTGTGTATAGTAATTGATAGCTCCTGCCTGACCATAATTGTCACAAAGTATTAACGTTTTATCTTGAATAAGTAGTGATGCATAAATTGAATCTGTTTTATGTGCCATCTCCTTCCAACCTACCATATCGGCATAATCTTGTGGTAAGGTGTGGTCTTTGCCATCTTCCCAACGCAATAGTCCATAGTCTTTATAAGGTTGGGAGTGGTGTAGAATGTAGTTGGGGCTTTTATTAGGAAACATAATTTTGTACATCGGAATAAAAAATAAAACAGGAATTAGAATTGCAATGGGTTGCAAATACCTTTTCCAGTTAAATTTTAAAAGCGTTTCCAGGTAAGTAGCACCAAAGGCAATGTAAATAGGATATAAACCCATGGCGTAATAACTTTTTGCTTTGAGATAGGTAAAAACCATCAACGTAAAAACCAGGGTAAAAAAGAAAAACCTATATTTTTTGAAGGGCGGATAAAACAGTAAGGAATACAAGGCTATCAAAATTACATACAAGCCCCCAATAAAAAAGTACAGTTGCTCTTTTAAAAAATCCCAACGGTTTACATTTACCAATTGCGTTTTTGCCAATAGTTGCATGTGATGATAAACCGGGAAATTGTTTTTGTATTGCCAGATTAGGTTTGGCGAAATAAGTAGCAAAAACAATAGAATAGAAAAGTAGAAATTTTTATCTTTAAAAACGGATCGCTTGGTTAATAGAAGTGCAGGGAAAAGCCCAAGTAGCAAAAAAATAATGTTATACTTGTTTAAAAAGCCAAAAGCCAAAACTGCCATGCCAATATAAAACCATTTTGGGTTTTCGGAATGGACATATTTAATTAAAATGTAACAAAAAAACGTCCAACAAAGAGCATCTAATGAATTGGGTTGATATAATCCGTTTAATCGTAAAAGAGCCGACAGTAACACACAAGTTGCTCCTAATACTAATGCAAATATGTTTCCTTTTAACTCTTCAATGGCTTTCCAAACAACAATAAGGGTTAGTGCCCCAAACAATGCTGGAAAAAACCGGATCCAAAACAAAGAGTTGCCCAAAAAGAGGATGATACAAGAAATCCAGGAAGTTACGGGTGGAACCGATGTGTAGCCCCAGGCTAAATGGTGCGCCTGATCCAGGTGTAAAAATTCGTCCCTTTGCAATTCATATTCGGGGCTTAATAAAATATATTGCAATACAAATTTTAAAACTATAAATACTGTTAGTAGTATTGCTTTCTTTGTCATTGAATCCTCAAATGTGTTTTAAAATTAACGTAAACGCTTAGTGCCGGGCTTGCAGAACTGTGGTTCATAACATTCGCCTGCCCCGGCTAACTAACGCTAAATTTATAAATAAAAGTTGATGATTTGCACAGGACCAAATTAATAACAGCCAACTGGATATAAAACCAAATTGAAAACAAAAGTTGAAACATTGTTTCGTCCGCCCATTTTAGCAAAGCGCTTGTTACCGTTTTTTTATCAATCGCTAACTGTATCCTACAAATAAATTTGCACATCGTTATTGTAAGATGCTATAACTTTTTTGTATGCTGCACATTGGCTGGCAATGTCGGTATCAATGCTTTCTTTATCGCTCTAAATCGTCAACATATAAATTGCTAATTCAAAACGTTTCTTTATTACCTGCACTAATTACCTGGCTTGGGCATGGCAATAAATTTAAATTAGAATATAAATGTTAGGTGTACCATTCCTTTAACTTTTGTTGTTGTTTGACCATTGGAAAGATTTTGGCTTAATGGTAATTGAGCATTAAACCCTACTGCCATTTTATTAAAATTTGTTTCTACGCCTGCTGCTGCAAAAACTGCATTACCACCTGTTTCCTGAATTTTAGAATTGTACAGTTTGTTAGCCCGCAAATTTTCATATAGTACTCCCACATTTGGATTGAAGGTTGTTTTTGCTGTACTGATTGAATGAAAAATAAAGGCACTGGTATTAAAGCGGTTTCCAAATTGAAAATTTTCTGCACTACAATTTATTTTATAATTGATATTTGTATTAATACCCCAATCATTTATATGAAAGGTATACATAGCATTCAATAAAAAATCAACACTGCCTGTACCGGATTGATTATTGGCTTCAGCCATAATATCATTGGGATCTGCTGCAAACTTTCCGGTAGGTATTTTTACACCTCCCCCAATCCAAAATTGTTGGCTTATTCTGTTGCCCTTTTTATCTCCTGTTCTTTTATCTAACAGTTTGTAATTGGCTATAAGAGTTATATCCCCTAACCCCTTACTATTTTTTACACCATCATCAGAAGATTGCCTGTTTATATTATATGGAACAAATGCCATAACCTGCCATTTTTTTCCGATATTAAAACCACTCCAAAGTTCAACTGTTTGATAAAAGTCTTTGCTGAATTGAGTTGGGTCGCCTGCTACCTGGCTGTGAAAACTGCGAAAAGTATGTCTTGTTCCAAAAAAGTGTTTTCGGAATTGTGGGAATAGTCCAATAAAATAATTACCCGAACTGCAACCACAAATGTCACAAGCAAAAGTTTCTTGAAGTGACAGCAAAAGGATAACTATAAGAAATATTTTTTTCATCTTATTAATTTTGAAGTGTTATTGAAAAGAGGTAGAAATTATATGTCGCTGTTGCGACTGCCGCCTGCTTGTGGAGGATGAAAGATGTCATAAATGTGGTCAATGGCAAGTGATGCCTTAATTGCAGGGTACAAAATTTTTAATGTTGTTACTGCAATTTGAATGAAAGGAAAAGATGATTTAGAAAAAAGAACTTCATCTTTATTATCAGTTTTACGATTAGGGTTTTGTTTGTCTTTATTTTCCTCTTGTTTCAATTTTTTCATCATTTTGCACTTACCATTACAATGCATTTGGGGCTTAGTTTTATTTTCGCAGTTTTTGGCGTAAGCTTTTGTATTAGTATAGTAATCGGCAATAATGAACGACCTGCTGAAAGTTGGAGCAAGAAAGGCTGCAAGAAATATGAATGCAGTTAATTGTTTGTATAATATTTCACTATTCAAAACTTGTGCAAAAGTATGGTACAATGCTGAAAAGATAAAAAGATGTTGGGCATTGAAATGTTAGCAGGGGTGGGTGGGTGTTGCAGCCCTTTGCAATGTTAGCCTTGTGTGTGGGTTTTATGATGCTTGCAAGTGTATTGCAATCAAGAATCAGTGTTAAATTACGCTGCTTGAATAGTTAAGGCTTGTCATAAAACAGGATTACCAACAACCATAAACGTCATACCGGGTGGGGGAAATGGAAATCCACTTCTTTTAGCTCCCTTGTTTTTATAGTGTCTTGATGTATCTGACCAAAAGCTATACTGAAGATTGAAAAACTTATAACTATTAAAGTGATTTTTTGCATTTTGCTAATTTAAGTCAGTTTACTTAGTGAAGTCTGTTAAAGTAGCTCTTGCATAGGGTGCATCAAAAAGGGTGACGGCTAAATAACAGGGTTTTGAGCAGGTGAAGAATTAGCTTCTATCTACCCCTAACTATTGTCCGGTTTATGATAAAATTTTATTGTTTATCTGTTGGGCGTTATTCATCACGCTGAAGCCGATGCTTGCACATAGCTAATGATTTATTCATCACGCCAACTTGCGCAAAGCCTAATTTGCAGGCAGCTTTTTACGGTGTTGGTACCATCTCTACCAAAATTGCATTTTCTGATTTGTCATAATAAGTACAGGTCATTGCGTCAAGGTTAACAAACCATTTTTCTATTCCGGTTTCTGCACAATGATGGCAAAATGTAAAATAGTCTGTTTTCCCTTGTTGGTGCATTTGAAGAAAATGACTGAATTTTTCTTTGTCGTAGTTATCCGCTATTGCCAGGTCTTTGTATTGGGATTGGGATTTTGTTTGGTAGCCGATTTTACCAAAATACTGAGTATGGCTGTCGTTTACCCAGGTTTCAAATGCGGTTACGCCCATTTGTTTTATTTCCTGTATGTATGTTGGAAATTCTGCTCCTGTTTTTATTTTGTTGTGAGCTGTTTCAATTTGTTCAACTGTAAACATTGTATTGATTTTTACTTGCTGATGTTTTTAAAATTTTAAACTTTTCGTACAGAAAACACCCCTAAGTCATACCAATGTTTCCGTAAAAAATTCATTCTTATTTTTTTGTTTCCATTGAAGATTGTTATTTTAAAATAGCCGCTAATTGTTTTGGGCTTGTTTAAAATTGCCTGCCATGTACAGGGCTTGCTGCTGTGCTATAATGTTATGATGTCCCCAATAAACTTCAAACAACATGTTAACGGTTCGTGCTTTTGGCTCACTAATGTTTTTCCATTAGGTAATGCTTTTTTAGTACATCTTCACCGTATTCATTACCTTTTTCTCTCCATATAGCATGAATATGATTGGCACTGTTTCTTGGTCCACCATTATTGTCAAACTCAATAATAAATGTTGGTCCATTTAAAACATAGTAGTGTGGCTTTTTTTCGTCATACTCGCCAATCCATCCAAAGTAGATTTTGTCAATTCCTGATTTTATAATTTTATCATACTCAATAACTGCTTTTTCATACTCAAGGTTAAATACAAATTCCCGGATAATGTATTGTAAAACAGCTTTCTGATTGTTAGTCATTTCAGCTCCCAAAATACCCCAATTATCAACTAACCGCTTTCCACTTTCTGCTGCTGTTATTATGTCTTTTGGCACTGCCATACTAAGTGTGGCTTTCTTTTGTTGATTAAGTGTTAATAGCTGTATCAGCTTTATCCCTAAATCTTCTTCTTGTCCAAGAACACGCCAACCTGCGTATTCAGAATTTGGATATTCGGCTGGGTCTGTCCCAATAAAAAATGGGGTTACAGAGAGCTTGTCATTAACAAATGTAAAATTCACTGATAAGTGATGCCCTTCTAATTTATATCCCCAAATACTATCTGTTGGTTGCCCAAAAAAAGCAAAGTAGTAATTTTTGTGCGACCATAATAAAGACCTTACAAAATTATATGTAGTATCGTTAATTTCTTTTTTATAAAAAAGGCTATCATAATAGCGGTTTAGTAAATCGTCTAAGTGCATTATGCTGGTTGCTTTTAAATAGCCTTGTGAACTTAGTGAAACAGAAAGAATTCTATGAACAAGTTTTCTTTGGTCATCGGTCATGTTGCCTATGCTTACACCTACCCTTGCCCTAAGCCCAACAGGAAGGTTGTTCCACTTAACCCTTGCTGTGTCATTAAAATTAAGACCTCCTGAACGTTTTTGCATTTTATCAAACGAGTTAAATAGCGAAACAGCAACTTTTTTTATTTCATTATTATAAGTTGCCTGGCTATTTGCAGAGGTGGCAAAAAATAGAAGAAGTATGGGGCAGAAAAAAAAGCGAATTTTATTTGTCATAATGAATAATTTAAAAGGTTGTGTTATTGCATCATCGCTTACGTGCAGGGTTTTGTGCAGGTTGAGATTTGTGCCCTTTAAAGAAGGTGCAATCGTCCAAATCGTCATCAGCAAGAAGTAAGTTGAGAGTAGTTATATTCATTGGGTGAATATAAGATTTTATATATAATTGGACAATTTTATAGAGGTAAGGGGTGGGGTTACTACAACACTAACGGATGTAGCACATTAGCGAACAAAAGTTGAGAATTTATTCGTTGCTCCGCCGCCGTGTAGCCATGCCGCTATTACCAGTATTCCCTCTGCATAAATAAAATTCACCAAAGATTGAAATCTATCTTTACTAATGAAAGTTCCTTGTCTATAAGTTTGAGTTTCTTATTATTTATTTTGCAATTCTTTTAGCCTGTTTTTTGCTTCTTCATAAACAGGCGTTATTTCAAGTGCTTTTTTATAATATTTAATAGCGTCTTCTTTTCTATTTAAAGCTAAATAAATATTGCCCATTGTTACCATTACCAAATCCTTGTCAGGGAATTCAGCAACATTATTTTCAGCGATTACTTTTGCCTCTTCATATTTTTTTAAAGTTAGTAGCTGCTGTGCAATAAAATTCATTGAAATCCAATCAATATAGTAATGTGCCGAATCAGTTTTCATTTTTTTATATTCCGCAACAGCATTTTCAGCGTTTATTTGTTTAATGTAAGTTTCCATTTTTTTGTGTACAGGCTGTTTCAAAGCAACCGGCTTTTTATACAACACTTTGTACAAATTGTTTGTGATACCAAAGAAATCGGTTGGCGAACTATTACAAAGTATTACCACCAAACTTTTCGTGGAAGGAATTCTTCGGATAAAAGAAATGAATCCGTCTGTCATTCCCAAATGAAAATTTGAAGCTATACTATCAGTGGTTGTATATTTGAATTGCTTATTAAACCAGCCATATCCATATTGGGCAGGCGCCATACCGGGGTGCAACATTTCAGTTGTCAGTTCTTTATTTAGCAAACTATTATCCGCTAATGCCATATGGAATTTGAAAAGATCTTCTACTGTTGAATAAATGTCGCCTGTACCCATAGTATTTGACTGGTCCCGGAAATCTGACGAAGTATATCCACCAAAACTATAATCATAACCTGTAGCCCTGTTGGTTATAATTTGGGTATGAAAGTATGAGCCTGAATTAGTCATTTTAAGCCTCTTAAAAATGTCGTCAGCCATTAATTGAGCATACGTTTTGTTTGTTACTTTTTCCATAATATAGCCCAAAGTGAAATACCCCCAACTACTATAAGCGTAATTAGTACCTGGTTTAAAGGCAAGAGCAGAGTCAATAAATACTTTTATATACTCTTCTCTTGTAAAATTTTGACGACTTATCCGCGGAAAAAAATCTTTTATAATATCGTAATTGGGTATGCCCGAAGTATGAGTTAGCAATTGCCGTATGGTGACAGTAGCTGCCGGCTTATTTTTGAATTCAGGCAAATAATCTTCAATAGTTTTGTCTAACAGCAGCAACCCTTTTTGAACCTGTATTAAGACCAGGGTTGCAGTTAAAGGTTTCGAAACAGACCCAATCATAAACTTTGTATCTGTTCTATTAGGAATATTCCATTCTCTGTTAGCCAGGCCAAATGCATCTTTGTAAATAACTTTCCCGTTTTCAGCTACCAATACAGCCCCATCAAACATATTATAATTATGATACGCCTGCATTATTTCTGACAGCTTAGCTGTTTTACTTTGTGCAAACACTATCTGCCCAATAGTTAAGTTGAAAAACAGAATAATTATTTTTTTTGAATACATGTTCTGCCAATTAAAAGTAAGTTGTCATAATTATGTACAACGGCTACGGCTTGGCGATGTGGCGGTATTTTAAATCGTCAGCCCGTAAATGCTGCTAAATTTATACCTAAAAGTTTATTGTTTGTTCAAATGCTCGGCGTTATTCATCGGCTTGGAACTGTAGCCGTATAATGAACCAAAAGTTGAG
>JANYFT010000291.1 GCA_025359625.1 Ferruginibacter sp. | reverse complement strand
CAGGCAGAAGCAATAATGGAAATTACGCCAGTTATTTGCAGTTTATGAAGAACCAGTTAACAGAATTATTAACCAACTATGGCACCATCGGCGGCATTTGGTTTGATGGACATTGGGACCAGACACAGCCGGAAGGAAGTGCAGACCGTACCTCAAGGATCAACTGGAAATACGATGAAATTTATGGCCTTATTCACCGCCTGCAACCGCAGGCCTTGATTGGTAACAACCATCACATGACACCATTTGCCGGGGAAGATTTTCAGATGTTTGAGAAAGACCTTCCGGGAGAAAATAAGTCAGGCTTAAGTTTCCAGGAAGCTTCTCTGCAATTGCCTGTTGAAACCTGTGAGACGATGAATAATTCATGGGGTTTTAATATCACGGATACAAGTTATAAATCTGTAAAACAATTAATTCATTACCTGGTGAAAGGTGCTGGGCGTGATGTTAATTTTTTATTGAATGTTGGCCCAATGCCCAATGGAAAAATACAGTCTGAGTTTACGGATACTTTAAAAGCTATCGGGCAATGGCTTCAGGTAAACGGAGCGACTATTTATGATACAAGGGGCAATATTTATCCACCGCAGGACTGGGGTGTAGTCACTGTAAAAAACAAAACGTATTATCTTCATATCCTCAAAACACCAGCACAGCCAGGTTATATTTTTATGCCCGGGTTTAAAGGAAAAATTATCTCCGCTTCGCTGAGAGACGGGAAGAAAAATATAAAATATAAGCAAATACCGGAAGGTGCTTTTATTTACTTAGATGGGGTACAGTTAGACCCTGTTGATACGATCATTGAATTACAATTACAATAAAAATAAAAAAGATGAAACTGATAAGATTTGGTGACGCCGGTAAAGAAAAACCTGGCGTGATAATAGGTGAAAAAAGATTGGACCTGTCTTCGATTATTGCTGATTACAACGAAGCATTTTTTGAAAATGATGGATTAAAAAAATTGCAAGCTGCTTTATGTAATGCAACCTCTTTTCCGGAAGTGGAGGCTGATGTTCGTTTAGGTTCCCCTGTGGCGAGGCCTTCCAAAATTATTTGTATCGGTTTAAATTATGGTGATCATTGTATTGAAACCAATGCGCCCATACCTGCAGAGCCGATCATTTTTTTTAAATCTACTACCGCATTATGTGGTCCTGATGATGAAGTTATCATTCCAAAAAATAGTACCAAAACAGACTGGGAAGTTGAGCTGGCATTTGTTATCAGTAAAAAAGTAAGTTATGTGGAAGAAGCTGATGCAATGAATTACGTAGCTGGCTATTGTTTGCACAACGATTATAGTGAGAGAGCCTTTCAGTTAGAACGCGGCGGCCAGTGGGCCAAAGGAAAAGGCTGTGATACATTCGCACCACTCGGTCCATTTTTGGCAACACCTGATGAGATAGCAGATGTAAATAATTTGACTATGTGGTTATCAGTAAATGGAAAAAAATATCAAAACAGCAACACATTAAATTTGGTTTTTAAGATCCCTTTTTTGGTACATTACCTCAGCCAGTTTATGACACTGTTGCCAGGCGATGTTATAAGTACCGGCACACCGCCGGGTGTTGGCTTGGGCATTAAGCCAGAAGCCGTCTACATTAAAGCCGGTGATGTAATTGAATTAGGAATAGATGGGTTAGGAACGAGCAAGCAGGTGGCAGTGGCATATAAGTAATGGTGAGTATCAGTAGTGAGTGGTGAGTGGTGAATGGTCAATGGTGAATGATGCCAGCTATCTAAAGAATAATCCGAACTTATAACGCCAACGGAAAACAATAAACAATAAACAGAAAACTACAAACATCATGTCAACTCAAAAATTTTGCCTTGCATTAGATTTAAAAGATGACCTGGCTTTAATTGCAGAATACAAATTTCATCACCAGCAAGGGAGAGCTGAAATAGTCAAGAGTATTAAAGATGCAGGTATTAGTGTGATGGATATTTATTGCATCGGCAACCGCATGTTTATGATCATTGAAGCAGATGCTAATTTTTCTTTTGAGAAAAAAACGGCCATGGATACCGGTAATACTACAGTGCAGGAATGGGAAGAATTTACATGGAAATTTCAGCAGGCGCTGCCCTGGGCCAAACCCGGCGAAAAATGGATGCTGATGGAAAAAATATTTCAATTGCCATGAGAATAGATAGTCACCAACACTTTTGGAAATACCACCCGGTAAAAAATGCCTGGATAACCGATGACATGGACGTTATTCAGCATGACTTTTTGCCTGCTGATTTATGGCCACTGCTGCAACAAAATAATGTAGATGGATGTGTCGCCGTGCAGGCAGATCAAAGTGAAACCGAAACTGATTTCTTATTGCAATTAGCCGAAGAAAATGATTTTGTAAAAGGGGTTGTTGGATGGGTAGATTTAAGATCAACAAAAGTTGAAGAAAGGCTGGAACATTTTTTACAATACAAAAAATTGAAAGGTTTCCGCCACATTGTGCAGGGAGAACCGCAGGATGATTTTTTGTTGAGAGAAGACTTTTGCAATGGTGTAGCGCAGTTAGCGAAGTATGGATTTACTTACGATATACTCATCTTTCCACGGCATTTAAAATACGCCGCAGCATTTGTAAAGCGTTTCCCTCAACAGCCTTTTGTGATTGACCATTTGGCAAAGCCCGATTTTAAAAAGACGGATTTTACTGAATGGGAAAAAGGAATAAGAGCCATAGCAGCTTTCCCTAATGTATCCTGTAAAGTATCGGGTATGGTTACCGAAGCCGACTGGAGTAACTGGAATGAAACTGATTTTACTTATTGCGTGGATGTGGTTACCGAAGCATTTGGCATTGATCGCCTGATGTTTGGCAGCGACTGGCCTGTGTGTTTGCTTGCTGCATCTTATCAGGAAACATGTAATATAATACACCGTTATTTTATGCAATTCTCCATTGAAGAACAGGCTAAAATATGGGGGAAAAATGCGATTGATTTTTATCATTTATAAATACGACATATGAACTTGCAATTAAACAACAAAGTAATTATAGTAACCGGCGGAGCCAAAGGTATCGGCCTAGGCATAAGCAAAGTATTGGCAGGAGAAGGTGCCATACCATTTATTATTGGCAGAAGCGAAGCAGATAATATGGTGGCTGTAAAAGAAATTGAAGCCGCAGGCGGACAGGCAAAATGTGTAACAGCAGAATTAACAGATCCGGAAGATTGTAAAAGAGCCGTAGAGCACGTAATAGCCAAATTTGGCCGTATTGAAGGTGTGGTAAATAATGCAGGTGTAAATGATGGTGTTGGATTGGAAAATGGTACTTATGAATCTTTCATTGCATCGGTACATAAAAATTTAGTTCATTATTTTTTGATAGCTCATTATGCTTTACCGGAATTAAAAAAGTCAAAAGGTGCCATTGTAAATATTGGTTCTAAAACGGCTGAAACTGGCCAGGGTGGTACGTCTGCATACGCAGCATCCAATGGTGGTCGCAATGCGTTAACCAGGGAATGGGCGGTTGAATTATTGCCCTACGGTATTCGGGTGAATGCTGTAATTGTGGCCGAATGTTTTACACCGCTCTATGAAACATGGATTAAAACTTTTGATAACCACGAAGAGAAGCTACAACAGATAATCAAAAAAATTCCTTTGGATAATAGAATGACGACTGCTGAGGAAATCGCTAATATGGTGGCTTTTCTTTTGTCAGAAAAATCAAGCCATACTACGGCACAGTTGATACATGTCGATGGAGGATACACCCATTTGGACAGGGCTATAAGTTGAGTTTATTTTCTGCAAAAGCCATTTCAGTTTATAACTCCTCACAATATTTTTTCTTTCCCAATTCTTATAAGCATGTTGAAATTATTTTTTAGATTTTCTTGTACAACAGTTTTGTGTGTTATAGCTACTGTTGTTTGTGCACAGCAAAAAGCTCCCGCCGATTGGCTGATTCATCCCATGCAACAAAAGGCGATGGTGTACAAAGAAGGAAAAAATATCGTTCTCAATAACGGCCTGGTGAAAAGAGAATTCAGGCTTGCCCCCAATGTTGCCTGTATCAGTTATACCAATCTTTCAAGCGGCCAGCAATTATTACGTGCGGTAAAGCCCGAAGCCAAAATTATTATTGATGGAAAGGAATATAATATAGGAGGCCTCACAGGTCAAAAGGAAAATGCTTACCTGTTGCCGGAATGGTTAGATAAAATGGAAACTGGTAAAGAAGATTTTGTGATGACAAAACATACAGTAACAGATATTAAACCCTTCATCAACTGGAAGCAGGGTGCCTGGGGATTAAATAAAAAGCAAGCCACCGGCAAGCAACTGATGTTTCAATATGGATCACCATTATCTAAATTAAAAGATGTATTGGTAAAAGTGTATTATGAATTGTATGATGGAATTCCTCTCATAGTAAAATGGATTGCTATTGAAAATAAAAGCACCACCACTTTTAAATTGAACCGTGTTGTGAACGAAGTATTGGGATTGGTAGAAGAAGAAAGTGCTGTAGTTGGTAAGCCTGCGGAAATGAAAAAGCAACATGGCATTTATGTAGAAACCAACTATGCATTTAACAATGCCATGCGTTATGATATAAGCGACCAGACTACGCACTGGAACACTGATTCACTGTATACATCACAGGTAAATTATAATTACCAAACACCCTGTTTGCTGGAAGTATATCCTGAAAAGGCTCCAGGCATTGAGTTACAGCCGGGTGAATTATTTAAATCTGTAAGAACGCATGAATTATTGATGGATAGTTACGACAGACAACGACGGGGCTTAATGATAAAAAAAATGTACAGCACCATTGCTCCATGGACAACAGAAAATCCCATTTTCATGCATTTGGTTAGCCAAAATGATGAGGAAGTACGTAAAGCTGTTGACCAATGTGTGGCTACTGGTTACGAGGCAGTCATTCTAAGTTTTGGCAGTCACCTGGATATGGAAGACAGCACTGCTCAAAATATAAAGCGTTGGAAAATATTGACGGATTATGCACATTCAAAAGGAATATGGCTGGGAGGTTATTCTTTATTCAGCAGCCGCCGTATCAGCGATGAAGATGATGTGGTGGATGCAGCAACCGGAAAACCGGGTGGCGCTTTTTTTGGCAATGCACCCTGCTTTGGCAGCAAATGGGGATTGGCTTACCGGGATAAAATAAAATACTTTTTTGTGCAAACAGGTTTTGATATATGGGAAAATGATGGCCCTTATCCGGGAGATGTTTGTGTCTCTGCAACACATCCTGGTCATAAAGGTTTGGATGATTCGCAATGGCGCCAGATGGAAATACAAAAGGAATTGTATCGCTGGTTAAACGAACGGGGTGTTTATATCAATGCACCCGATTGGTATTTTTTAGATGGTACGCATAAAATTGGTATTGGATACAGAGAGGTAAATTTTTCTTTATCAAGAGAACAACAAAAAATATTAAACCGCCAGAATATTCATGATGGCACACTTGAAAAAACCGGTCCTATGAGCTGGGGGTTTGTGCCACTTACAAAATACCAGGGCGGAGATGAATCGGCTGTACTGGAGCCTCTGAGTGAACACCTGAAAGATTATGAGCAACTGATGGTACAATATTATGGTGCCGGTGTGCAGGCTTGTTACCGTGGGCCCCGTTTGTATGACACCGAAGCAACAAGGCTGATGGTGGTAAAAACCATCAACTGGTATAAAAAATACAGGAACATCCTTAATTCAGATATGATACAACTTCGCCGGGCTGATGGAAGGGATTGGGATGGATTTGTTCATGTAAATCCGCTGTTGAAACAAAAGGGCTTGCTGATGATTTATAATCCGTTAAAAGAAAAAATAACAAGGACTATATCGGTGCCATTGTATTATACCGGGCTTACGGCATCGGCAATTGTTAAAATAAAAGATTCAAAACCATCCGTACTGAAATTGAACAGAAATTATGAAATTGAACTGACAATAGAGATGGAGCCTGAATCATACAATTGGGCTATTATCGAATAAGTGCAACAGAATATCCTTATCTTTAAAAGGAAGAACAGTATATGAATTTCCTTCTTTCCAAAAAAATAATTGTAGTTGTATTACTGCTCATCACAGGAACAGTGGCTGCTATAGTTTTATTACCCAAATCTAAAATAGATTTTAATACACAGGTTAAACCCATCTTCAATAAAAAATGCATCACCTGCCATGGAGGCGTAAAACAAAAGGCTGGCTTTAGTTTGTTGTTCAGGGAAGAAGCATTGGGAAATACTAAATCCGGCAAGCCTGCCATCATACCCGGCAAACCCGGCGAAAGTGAACTGGTAAGAAGAATTAATGAAACCGATCCCGACGAAAGAATGCCTTATAAACATCCTGCACTTTCATCAACTGAAATAAACATTTTAACGCAATGGATAAAAGAAGGAGCGGAGTGGGGAGAGCACTGGGCTTACATTGCAGTTAAACAACAGGAAGTGCCTGCTAATAAAAATGAGTGGATAAGGAATGATATTGATCAATTTATTTTTAAAAAATTAAGTGAAGAAAAATTAATCCCTTCCGCAGAAGCAGATAAGGCCACTTTGTTACGCAGGGTTAGTCTTGATCTCACTGGCCTTCCTGCTGACGAAAATGTTACAAGAAAATTTTTGGATGATCATTCAGCAAAAGCATATAATAATCTTGTAGATGATCTGCTGGATTCGTCTGCGTATGGTGAAAGATGGACAACGCTTTGGCTCGATCTTGCCCGCTATGCAGACACAAGGGGCTATGAAGCAGACAGGAGCCGTAACATCTGGAAGTACCGTGACTGGCTTATTAAAGCATTTAATGCAGACAAACCTTACAATGATTTTTTAATGGAACAGTTGGCTGGCGACCTGATGCCAAATCCCGATGATGCCAAATATATTGCTACTTCTTTTCACCGCAATACCATGACCAATGATGAAGGAGGAACGGACAATGAAGAGTTTAGGACAGCGGCTGTACTTGACAGGGTGAACACTACCTGGAGTGCATTAATGGGCACCACTTTTAATTGCGTGCAATGTCACAGCCATCCTTACGACCCGTTTAAGCATGATGAGTATTATAAATTCATGGCCTTTTTTAATAACAGCCGTGACGAAGATACAGAGGCTGAATACCCCGTGTTGCGCCAATACAAAAGCGCAGATAGCTTGAAGCTACTGCAATTGACTGAGTGGATAAAGAAAAATGTATCAATAGAAGAGAGCAAAAACTATTACACATTCCTTAAAACATGGCAGCCAACTACTAACTCATTGCAATGCGACCAGTATGTGAATGCTGCATTGATTGGCAGTTGGTACGCCGGTTTACGCAACAACGGTACCTGCCGTTTAACTAATGTTACATTGACTAATAAAAAGCAGGTGATGTTTAGATACAATAGTAATTATAAAGATGGGCAATGGTTTATTTATCTTGATAGTTTAAATGGACAGTTATTAAAAACAGTACCGCTAACAAATTCAAAAGGAGACTGGAAAATTGAAACTACAGAACTTCCACCGGTTGATGGAAAACATAATTTGTATTTTAAATATCACAGTCCTTCCATAAAAACTTCTTTAGCAACAGGCGTATTGTTTGAATGGTTTCGGTTTAGTGAAAATTTTCCCGGTAAGGCAAAGCCTGGTTTTGATTCGGCCTATAAACATTTTAATGACCTGATGGAGGCTAAGACAGATGCAACACCGGTGATGTTTGAAAATAACAATGAGCAGTTTAGAACTTCCAATGTTTTTGAAAGAGGCAACTGGTTAGTGAAAGGCAAAGTGGTAACTCCTGATGTGCCACACATCATGAATGCGATGCCGGCCAATGCACCAAAGAACAGGCTGGGTTTGGCAATGTGGCTAACCGATAAAAAAAACCCTTTGGTAGCAAGAACAATGGTGAACCGTTTATGGGAGCAATTGTTTGGATTTGGTTTGGCAGAAACACTGGAAGATTTGGGAACACAGGGAATTGCACCCACGCATAAAGAATTGCTCGATCATTTGTCATGGCAGTTTATGAATGACTTTAACTGGAGCATCAAAAAATTGTTGAAAGAGATGGTGTTATCTGCTACCTACAGGCAGCAATCCAAAGTAAATGATGAGCTGCTGCAAAAAGACCCGAATAATAAAATGTACGCAAGAGGCCCAAGGGTGAGGTTATCAGCAGAACAATTACGTGACCAGGCATTGGAAGTAAGTAATTTATTAAGTAAGAAAATGTATGGACAAAGTGTAATGCCTTTTCAGCCGGATGGCATTTGGCGTTCGCCTTATAATGGCGATACCTGGAAATTAAGTAAAGGCGAAGATGAATTTAGGCGGGCGCTTTATACCTACTGGAAAAGAACGGCACCTTACCCTTCGATGATTACTTTTGATGGCGGTGCAAGAGAAGTTTGTATTACAAGAAGGATCAGGACCAACACGCCTTTGCAGGCATTGACTGCATTAAACGATTCAAGCTATCTTGTTATGGCTAGGTATTTTGCATACCACATGCAGGAAATGGGCGGCACAAATATCAATCAACAAGTAGAAAAAGGTTATGAGGCAATGATGTATAAACCCATTACTTCAATTAGGCTAAATGCCCTGCTTGATTTGTATAATATATCTTTAAGTAAATTTAAAAAGAATGAAAATAACAGTTGTGAAATAATTGGCGTAATGGATAAACATAATAATCCTGAAACGGCTGCATTGGTAGTAGTGGCGAATGCCATGCTGAATTTGGATGAGTGGCTGAATAAAAATTAGAACACTGAATTGGATAATATAAAATTTTGATGATGCGCAATCAAATACACGATCAACAATTATTAAAAGAAGCCGAGCATGCAATTTTGCAGCAGCACACCCGTCGTCATTTTCTTAAAGAAAGTGCCATGGGTTTGGGCGCATTGGCATTGGGTTCTTTATTGGGTGGTTGCGGTGCAGGTACTTCATCTGCTGCAAATATTTTAATTGATCCTGCCAATCCGCTTGCACCAAGGCCGCCTATGTTTCCGGGTAAAGCAAAATCAGTAATTTATTTGCACATGGCTGGTGCTCCATCGCAGTTGGAATTATTTAGTTACAAACCTGAACTGGCAAAACTTGATGGACAGGATTGTCCGCAATCTTTACTGGAAGGAAAGAAATTTGCATTCATAAGAGGTGTCCCTAAAATGCTGGGGCCACAGGCAAAGTTCAGGCAACATGGAAAAAGTGGTTTATGGTTGTCAGATAATTTACCGCATTTGGCAACCATGGTTGATGACATTGCCATGTTAAATGCTGTAACAACCGACCAGTTCAATCATGCACCGGCGCAATTATTAATGCATACTGGTTCAGCAAGATTGGGCAGGCCCAGCATTGGCTCCTGGGTAACCTATGGCATGGGAACAGAGAATAAAAATTTACCCGGCTTTGTGGTGCTCACATCCGGTGGTAATAATCCCGATGCTGGTAAAAGTGTGTGGGGTAGTGGCTTTTTGCCCAGTGTGTACCAGGGCGTGCAATGCAGGAGTGAAGGCGACCCGGTATTATTTATAAAAGACCCGGAAGGTATGGATAGGGATGTACGCAGAGCATCTATTGATGCCATCAACAAAATAAACCAGGAGCAATACCAGGAATATAAAGACCCCGAAATTCTTTCCCGCATTGCACAATATGAAATGGCTTATAAAATGCAAATATCTGTTCCGGGTGTGATGAACATCAATGATGAACCGGAATACATTCATGAAATGTATGGTACACATCCGGGTAAGGCAAGTTTTGCCAACAATGTTTTGCTTGCAAGAAAACTGGTGGAAAAAGGGGTTCGTTTTGTGCAATTATTTGATTGGGGCTGGGATGCCCATGGCGACTCAGCCGGTAATGCAGTAGATATTGGATTGGTAAATAAATGCCGCAAGGTTGATAAGCCGGTCACCGCTTTATTGCTCGATTTAAAACAAAGAGGTTTGCTGGATGAAACCCTGGTGATTTGGGGAGCCGAGTTTGGACGGACACCAATGCAGGAAAATCGGGAAGGTAAAAAAATGCCTTTCAAGGGAAGAGATCATCATGCAGAAGCCTTTAGTATCTGGATGGCTGGCGGAGGAATTAAAGGCGGCACTTCTTATGGCGAAACCGATGAGATTGGTTACAGTATTGTAAGTGGAAAAACAGAAGCGTTCGATATACAGGCAACTATCTTAAATCAACTGGGTTTTGATCATGAAAAATTCACGTATCAATCTCAAGGCAGACCTTTTCGTTTAACAGATGTAAGTGGCAAAGTAATAACTGATATTTTAGCTTAAATCCATCAGCCGCCAAAGGCGAAAAATTAGTATGCAACAACACAGAAGAAAATTTATTAAACTATCCGCATCAAGTGCTGCGGCATTATTTTTATCATCTCTCAATACCTTTTCTCTATCAACAAAACCGAAGTTTACAATGAATAAAAATTACGAGTTAAAAATAATGGCAACCAACTGGGGCTTTGAAGGGACACTCGATGCATTTTGCACCAAGGCAAAAAAAGAAGGGTACGATGGTGTGGAAATGTGGTGGCCTACGGATGATAAAAAAGCGCAGGATGAATTGTTTGCTGCATTAAAAACACATGGGCTTGAAATCGGGTTCTTATGCGGGGGATCGCAAAGCAATCCGCAGGAACATTTGGATTTTTATAAAAAAATGATTGATGCCGCGGCCCGGCAAAATATCCAGCGGCCATTGTATATTAATAACCATTCAGGAAGGGACTATTTTAGTTTTGACGATAATAAAAAATTTATAGAACATACCAATGCGCTGGCAAAAGAAACAGGCATTAGAATTTGCCACGAAACACACAGGAGCAGGATATTATTTGCAGCACATATCGCCAGGGAGTATATTGAGAAATTACCTGAATTAAGATTAACACTGGATATATCGCACTGGTGCAATGTGCATGAAAGTTTATTGGCCGATCAAAAAGCAACAGTAGATATGGCACTGGAAAGAACAGATCATATCCATGCAAGAATTGGGCATCCCGAAGGACCACAGGTGAATGATCCCCGTGCACCAGAATGGGAAATTACAGTGAAACAACATTTTGACTGGTGGGATAAAGTAGTGGAACGGAAGAAGAAAAATGGAGAACGTATGACCTTTCTTACCGAATTTGGCCCGCCGGATTATATGCCCACCATGCCTTACACCAAACAACCTTTAAGCGATCAATGGGGCATCAATGTACACATGATGCACTTGCTGCGAAAAAGATATTCCTGATTATTTATTATTGAGCAGAATGGTTGTTTTATTATTTAGTATTACTGAATTTATTGGAAGGTTTCATCCGGTGCTTGTTCATTTGCCGGTTGGCATATTATTGCTGGCTTCATTATTTCAATGGCTGTCAGCAAAAGAAAAATTTCACTCGTTACATGCTGCTATTGGCATTGCCTTATTCTGGGGAATGCTGAGTGCCATTG
>JANYFT010000279.1 GCA_025359625.1 Ferruginibacter sp. | reverse complement strand
TTTTTTATCAATTCAGAATATTGAAAAAAGCTGGACAAGTATTATTCAAAACTGGGGAATTATTCTTCACCAATATTTAACTATCTTTCAAAATAGATGCAGGCTCTAAAATTATGTTTACACAATCTACTTTATAGTCTCCTGTCTGCCAGCACCATGGCAACTGTTCAGGCAAGGAGATCAATCCTCCAATAAGTTATCGTCACCCCCACCATCCAGCAGGGGGATACTACCAACAGATGCGCCGGCAATGCCTTTAACAGAACCATACATACCACTCGTGCTGATCAAAACTTTCTCCAGTTGCTTCTCCCTTTCCTTCCACATTTTTTCCATCTGTATCCGTTCCTTCATAATGCTTTGTTTCATCGCCATAAAGCCTTCTACTATTGCTTCTACCTGCCCTTTAAATTCGTTGCCGGTTAAATAATTATACAGCAACTGCATCTTATCGCCTTTGTTTTCTTCATTTCTTTGTATGTCGTACACTTTAATAATGCCATTACGCAGCAGGTGGGCAACACTATTCACTTCTGTAAAATTACAGATCCAGATACCATCTTTTTCTCCAAATCTTCCCATATCTTTTGGAAAAGCCTGCGTTACCAAAATAGCTACATCAGCACCACGGCTACGCATATCCGCTTTTAATTTATCAACCCAGCTATTGCTCCAGGTTTTGGTACGTTTGCTTTCATAAATAATTTTTCCACAGGTGGTGCCACTGCTGTTACGAACAACCTGTATGCAATCCGCACCTTCCACACCTTTGCCTACTTCTTCAATAATATCAAACGGAAAATTTTCTTTTAAAATAGATTCCAGCAAAAGTTCCTGCACTTCACCCTGTCGTTGCATAGAACTTTGCTCTGCCTTTCGCTTCATTTCGTCCGCTAATTTTTTCTGGTCATCCAGTTGCATGGTAAGCTCTTTCACCAACAGTTGGTGATCCCTTTCTTTCAGTGAATTTTTTTCATTCTCCTGGTGACGTATCTGTTCGGTAAGCGTTGTCCGTTCTTCCTGTAACTTTTTTTGCAAGGTTATTTCAAGTTCAGCTTCCTTATTTTTTAGTTGGGCTTCTTTTTGTAAAAATTCCAGTTCCTTTTTTCTTGATTCTTTCAGCTTTTCTTCGTTGTCATTGTTACTGTTCTGCAGCAGCCTGAGTTTATTTTCATAATCGGCAGAAATACTTTTTCTTAATTGCTCCTGAATTTCTGTTTCTAATTTCAGTTTTTCCTGCTGTAGTTTTTGAGCAAATATTTCATTCTCCTTTTTCTTTTTTTCTTCAAACTGTTGCTGATCTATGGCTAATTGTTTTTTATCATCCTCCACCCTGGATAAAGATTGATTTAATTTATCCTTGTATTGCTGTTGGTATTTTTGCTCTATATCCGCCGCCAATACATTTTCCACATCAAACACATGTCCGCAATTGGGGCACTTTATATTATTTGCCATTGACTAATTTTTTTACAAGATAAGAAGAAGCAAATTATTTACTATCAATGAAAGTCGCTAAGGGTTGCCAACCTTTTTAAGGTGGTCATTTTTTTGAAGGTTTCTCCAATGGTTGGCAGCCCTTACTGCTTACTCAAGGGGCATTTAAAATATAACCCGATCAATAGCCCAATAATTTTAATGATTTTTGCTTAATTTGCACCTCTTCAAATGCGGCGATGGCGAAATTGGTAGACGCACTACCTTGAGGTGGTAACGCTCGTAAGGGCATGGGAGTTCGAATCTCCTTTGCCGCACTTAAATGATCCCGTCCCGGACGGGATCATTTTTTTAGTACTATCCTAAATGTTGTCCCCTTGCCGGTTTCAGAGTTTTTTACAAATAATTCTCCTTTATGATATTGCTCAATTATTCTTTTTGATAAACTTAATCCCAATCCCCATCCCCGCTTTTTAGTAGTAAAGCCAGGTTTAAAAACCTTTGCAATATTTTGTTTACTGATACCTTTTCCAGTATCGGTTACATCAATTAAAACCTGCGTCGCTTCTTTTTTAATGGCAACGCTGATGCCTCCTTTTCCTTCCATGGCATCCAGTGCATTTTTTAATAAGTTTTCAATAACCCAATCAAATAAGGGCGCATTTATTTTTGCCATGATGAGTGTTTCTCCAAAGCTATTGATACTAAAAATTACCTTATCAGGTGAACGTCTTTTAATGTAAACAATCATGCTTTCTACCTGTTCTATCACATTCATTTCTTCCAATTGTGGTGTGCTGCCAATCTTACCAAAACGATCACTTACTAATTTTAAACGGTCCACATCCTTTATCATCTCCGTAGCAATTTTTTCATTGCCGGGCTGCTCTTTCAATAACTCTACCCATCCCTGTAAAGAAGAAAGTGGCGTGCCCAACTGGTGGGCTGTTTCTTTTGCCATGCCCGCCCACACCTGGTTTTGTGTTGATTTATTTCTGGTAGTAATGGCAATTAAAGTGATGATGATAAATAAAGCAACAATAAAGAGTTGAATAAGCGGGTAGTACCGGACTTCTTTTAGCAACGAGGATTCGCCATAATATAAACGGTTTGTCTGCAGGCTGTCAACAGGGTTTACCCAGCTAATGGGAGTATGAAGAGCTTTAAATTCTTTTAATTTATTGCGCAGGTAAGCTGCATCACTTTTTATGCGGATCGAATCAAGATTATTGCTTTCAAAAATGCTATCTTTCTCATTCACAGCAATCATCGGAATATCTTTATTATTTTCTATCAATATCTTTCCAGATAAATTTGTTGGCGATACATTTGGATTACTGATGTCCTTCACCGCCTCAACCCATTGTTCTATTTTTTGCCGCTCTTCTACAGCAATTTTTTTTGCCAGGTAATTACTATAAAAAACAGTGCCGCTAACAATAGCAATAGCAATAACAGCCAGCCCTGTACGCCAGTTAAAAAATTGAGTAAACATTTGTAAATATAAAATAACGGGTAGAAAATATAAAATAAGAAATGCAACATTTAAAATGAAGTAAGTTTGTGCAAAATAAAATTAAAGCTGCATTGCCGCATAACAGATGAAAGGAAACTTCAACTCCACTCAGCATTTCAGTAATGATAGTGATAACGGGCCCGGCATTAGTGACGAAGGATCACCATCTGTTGCCATAGTTATTTTAAATTGGAACGGCCGAAATTTTTTAGAACAATTTCTCCCATCGGTATTGGCTTCCGCTTATGGCAACAAAAGAGTCATCGTTGCAGACAATGCTTCAACAGATAATTCGGTATCGTTTTTACAACAACATTTTCCGCAGGTAGAAATTATCTGTAATCCCACTAACCAGGGGTTTGCAAAAGGCTACAATACAGCTTTGCAACAAGTATCCAGCGACTATTATATTTTACTAAACAGTGATGTAGAAGTTACACCTAATTGGATTGAGCCAATCATTGAATTGATGGAAAGCAATACTGGTATTGGTGCCTGCCAACCCAAAATACTTACTGGTGCAGCCAGGCATTTGTTTGAGTATGCCGGAGCCTGCGGTGGCTGGCTTGATAACTTCGGATACCCTTTTGCAAGAGGAAGGGTTTTTGACAGTGTCGAAGAAGATAGAGGACAGTATAATCAGGCAGCCCCCTGTTTTTGGGCAAGCGGGGCTGCTATGTTTGTAAGGGCAGACATGTACCATGTTTTGCGTGGGTTAGATGAATATTTTTTTGCCCACCAGGAAGAAATTGATTTTTGCTGGCGCCTGCAGCTTGCAGGGTACAAAGTGTATGTGCAACCGGCATCGGTGGTATATCATGTAGGGGGAGGTACTTTACCAAAAGGAAATCCCCAAAAAGATTTTCTCAACTTCAGGAATAACCTGGTGATGCTTGCAAAAAATTATACCCTAACAACTGCTTTATGGAAAATCCCTTTTAGGATTGGGTTGGATATTATTGCCGCATACAAAGAATTGTTTAAAGGCAATGGCCGCACTTACATCGCCATCGCAAAAGCACATGGCTATTTTATTAAATGGATATTGGCAGATAAAAAGAAATCTGTTTTTCCCATTTCAAAAAAAGGAAAAGTAAATGGATTATATAAAGGGTCTATAGTTTGGCAATATTTTATAAAAAAGAAAACTAGGTTTTCAGAAATTATTAAGAACAAATAATTTTTTTTGAAATTCATGCCTTATTTTTGCAATCGAAAAATCAAGATAATGCAACAAGAAATAATAGATAATTCAGACAAAGATTTTGCACATAATTGGGTATCCTCCTCCCGCTTTATCTGGTATTGCCAGATTTTTATGGTAGTGGCATTAATTATAGGTGGTTGTTACGCTCAGTATACTCATCGCTACAAAGGAAATCCAGAAGTAGCTGTGCCGGAAAATACCCTCTACAACCCCAAATACAAATAAAAATTTTGTAGTTGATTTACAAGCCTTATTTTTGCAGTCCTAAAACAAAAATAGTTCTTTAAAAACAGAAGCAGATTGCTTCAAACAACAAGCGGAAGTAGCTCATTTGGTAGAGCGCGACCTTGCCAAGGTCGAGGTGGCCGGTTCGAGCCCGGTCTTCCGCTCTGAAATTTAGGCAGATAGCTTTTGTTATC
>JANYFT010000278.1 GCA_025359625.1 Ferruginibacter sp. | reverse complement strand
TTTTTTATCAATTCAGAATATTGAAAAAAGCTGGACAAGTATTATTCAAAACTGGGGAATTATTCTTCACCAATATTTAACTATCTTTCAAAATAGATGCAGGCTCTAAAATTATGTTTACACAATCTACTTTATAGTCTCGAATAAATGTCAAAATCATCTTCATTCCTGCCTATACTGTTCTCCACTAAAAAATACAGGGCACATATCAGGAAACAAAAGCGCATTATCATTTAATTAATTATAGATTTAAATTACCTTTTATTGAAATCAGCAATTTATCAAAAAAATTATCATTCATTAATTGTATTTTCATTACTAGTAACATTGTAAAGCATCATACAAATGCCCGAAATAGCAAGTGATTCTCCCACGCCAATCCATTCATCTCCACCAATTGTCAAAGCTCTAGGTACATGAAGTAATAAAAACCAGCCTGTTATTTGTATACCTGACAGCAAAGCAGCCCATTTCCGGGTAGCAGGAATTAAAAGTCCAATACCACCGCACAATAGGCATACACCCGCAAAATAAGTGAAAAAAAGTTTTAAAGGGATAAAAGACAACATCAAGTTTTTTACAAAATCAGCAAATTGAAAATGAGCAATGCCACAATGATAAAAAAACATAAAAAGTACAATGACATTAAAATAAATGATTCTTTTTTCATACTTTTTATATGCACCTAAAGACCCTAAAATGATTAAAGAACCACCTATCAGCCATAAGGTTTTAAAACCATTGACGGGGTCTTTCCATAGATTTGCCAAATGTCGGGTTGTGGCTAATAAAAATACAGTCAAAATGATCGCCATCAGCCCGTATTTTTGATACCGATTCAGCAATATCGCTGCCACTGATACCAAAAGTATAGCCCCCGACACGTATGCCATCGCAGGATTAAGGCTTGAAAATGTGTCTTTGAAAGGCGGGCGAGTCATGGCAAAATCGCCTTTGAAAAAATTGTAGATTGCCAATTCCACTACTCCAATTAAATACATGAATTTACCAATGTAAAATGTGTTTTTCATTCAATTTTATTTTAAGTTTTTGGTTGCAATATATAAAGTAAATTATTTTCAATTTTATTTCCAATTGTTTCCGAAAGTCGCTTCCATTATCAGTTTTTTATACATGGGGTTCCATCTTTTAATTTTTTGAAGAACCACCTCTTTCAATCAGCATTTTGGTCAATACCGTCAAATTCATTTTGCGTGCAATACAAAGACCACAAAACATAATTGTCCTGATTTGTAATAGATAGCTCCTTTTTAGACTTGTCATAAATGGATAACGCTATCGCAAGCCTGGTGACCAAACCAATCATTTGCAAGATGACACCAAACAATTGCAGTTACAGATTAAAGAATTAGAAGAAAAACTTTCTTACATCAGAAAGTTGCTTTACTCCAGGCAATTAGAGCCTGCTGATTTTAGGGACATGAAAACTAATACACTACTAAACTTGAGAAATTGGAAGCAAAATTTAAATGCTAACAATCACAATAAGGTAAATTTTAATGACCTGTTAAAGAAAGGCGTTAATAACCTTTTAAAGCTGGATTATATATATGAAAACGGAGATACAGAAAAGAAAATAGAAATGATTAGTTCGATGTACCCCGAAAAAATGACTTTCGATGGATTTTCAGTTCGAACTATTCGTATCAATGAAGTGGCAAAGCTAATATACAGTATGGACATGGGTTTTAGCGAAAATAAAAACAGGACAAACCAGAATAATTCCGTTTGTCCTGTCAAGTCGGGACGACAAGATTCGAACTTGCGACCCCCAGACCCCCAGCCTGGTGCGCTACCGGCCTGCGCTACGTCCCGAAAAAATACCTTCTACCGCCGATGGCATAATTGGATTGCAAATGTAGTAGAAATTTTCAATTTTAAAAACACAACATATTGTACATTTGCGCAACTTTACATACATGAAGGTTTTAATTAAGCAAGCTACCATCGTTAATTCTTCTTCACCGTTTAACGGGCAACAGAAAGATATTTTTATACACGATGGCATTATACAATTGATTGCAGATCAGATTTCCCAAAAAGCAAACCATGTTATTGAACAGGCTGGCTTACATGTAAGCATTGGCTGGATGGATACCTATAGCCACTTTTGTGATCCCGGTTACGAATACAGGGAAACTCTGGAAACCGGAGCTATGGCCGCTGCCGCCGGTGGGTTTACAGATGTATTGGTACTGCCCAATACCAACCCGGTAGTGTATACCAAATCGCAGGTAGAATATATTATTCAAAAATCGAAATCGCTTGTTGTAAATATCCATCCGTTAGGAGCTGTTACAAAAAATGCAGCCGGTGCCGAACTGGCAGAAATGTATGATATGAAACAATCCGGTGCTGTAGCATTTACTGATGGCACCAATAGCATACAATCGCCGGGATTATTATTAAAAGCGCTGCAATATGTATTGGCTTTTGATGGTACTATTGTACAGGTGGCGGATGATAAAACCATTAACCCACAGGGTTTAATGAACGAAGGTATTATCAGCACACAGTTAGGCTTGCCGGGCAAACCTGCCATTGCAGAAGAAATAATGATTGCCCGGGATATTGAACTGGTAAAATACACGGGTTCAAAAATTCATTTTACAGGCATATCTACCAAAAAAGGAATTGAACTAATTAATAAGGCGAAGGCTGATGGATTGCAGGTAAGTTTTTCTGTAACCCCGTACCACGCTGTGTTTTGTGATGAAGACCTTGCCGCTTACGATACCAACTTAAAAGTAAACCCACCGCTAAGGACAAGAGAAGATATGCTGGCAGTAAGAGCAGCCCTTTTTAATGGGGAAGCAGATGCCATTGCAAGCCACCATATTCCCCAGAACGATGATAGCAAGGTTTGTGAATTTGAATATGCAAAATATGGGATGATTGGATTAGAAACTTTGTTTGGGGTGGTTTGGGCAATGGTGAACGTTGAATTAGCAACGGTCAATAATCAATCTGCAATTGAGTATTTGATAGATAAATTAGCTGTCTCCCCCAGAAAAATATTTGGGTTGGCTTTGCCGGAAATTAAGGAAGGAGTAACAGCATCGCTTACACTATTTACTCCTGCTACTGAATTTGTATTTGATGAAACAATGATTGCTTCCAAAAGTAAAAACACCCCGTTTATTGGGAGGCCGTTAAAAGGAAAAGTGATTGGTATTGTTAACGGCAACAAAAAACATTTAAATTAAGATGAAGCAATTTACTCCAACTCAAAAAGGGTTGCTGACTGGTGCAGTGATGATACTGGCTTCGCTATTTTCTTTATACATTTTAAAGAATCCGGTAGAAAGTTATTTTCAATTTATTGTGTACATCCTATTTTGCGCCGGTGTTCTCTGGAGCCTGCTCAGTTATTCAGTTATGGCTGCTGATAAAAAAAGTTTTGCCAATTATTTTTCTACCGGCTTCAAAACTTTTGTGGTGATTAGTTTGCTTATGGCGGCGTTTGCTTATATTTATTTTAGTTTTCATGTAGAATTCAGGGATAATAAAATTGCTGAAAACAGCCGGATGCTTTTACAGCAAGGCAATCATTTGCCCAGGGAAATTGAAGACAATGCGGTGCAGTTAAAAAAGATGTTTATGCCGATGATGATATCTGCAGCCATTTTCAGGTACCTGATAATTGGTGCGTTGGTAACTGTAATTGCAGCAGGGTTTTTAAGTAAGAAGGCCTCCCTGCCCTCCAAAGGAGGTTTCTTGTTGTAGTAGTATTTGGAGAGACTTAAAATATTTATTAGCGTTACTTATTTTTGAGGATAGAATTAAAATAAAGCAGTTAAAAAAACTACTCAATTTAAACGAATCAAGAACTTCCTTTGGAGGCAGGGAGGCCGGTAGCAAATTTAGGAAGTGTGCCAAAGAGCTGAAATTGTACAAGGGAGTGACACAAGGATGACGACAATAGCTGTGTATTTGTTGGGACAAAAATTAAACTACCTACATGCCTGACAAAGGAAATTGTGCAAAAAAAAACAATACCATGGATCTATCAGTGATAGTGCCTCTTTTAAATGAAGAGGAATCTTTACCGGAGTTAGCTACTTGGATTGAACAAGTAATGCTGGCCAATAATTTTAGCTACGAAGTTATTATGGTGGATGATGGCAGCAATGACAATTCATGGGAAGTTATTGAAGCGTTGCATAAAACAAATGAACATATCCGGGGCATAAAATTTCAACGCAACTATGGTAAAAGTGCTGCACTGAATGAAGGATTTAAAGCGGCGCTTGGTGATGTGGTGATAACCATGGATGCGGATTTACAGGATAGTCCGGATGAAATACCAAGCTTGCGCAGCATGATTGTAGATGGAGGTTTTGATATGGTGAGCGGCTGGAAAAAGAAACGCTTTGATAATAAGCTGACAAAAAATTTACCGTCAAAATTATTTAATGCGGCCGCCAGGAGATCGAGTGGGATTCAACTGCACGATTTTAACTGCGGATTGAAAGCCTATAAAAATAAAGTAGTAAAAAGTGTTGAAGTGTATGGTGAAATGCACCGCTACATTCCTATACTTGCAAAGTGGGCAGGCTTTAAAAAAATTGGTGAAAAAGTAGTGGAACACAGGGCAAGAAAATATGGTGTTACCAAATTTGGCTGGAGCCGTTTTGTGAATGGCTTTTTAGACCTGGCTACCATCATGTTTATGGGTAAATTTGGTAAAAGGCCCATGCATATTTTTGGGCTATGGGGTGGCATCGTTTTCTTTTTAGGTACTTGTATATGGATATATTTATTTGCTGCTAAAATTTTCTTTTCTCAATTTAATATGACGGAGAGGCCTCTGTTTTATGTGGGCATCATCTCTATCGTAATTGGTACACAATTATTTTTAGCCGGTTTTTTGGGAGAGCTGTTTGCCAGGAACTCCATTGACAGGAATTATTATCTGATTGAAAAGAAAATGGGGATTACTGGATAGGGACGCTGATTTAGCGGATTAGAACAGATGGGCACGGATAAAGATATTTTTCACTTTTTAAATAGTTAACCATGCTTCTTCACGCAGATATCACCGATAAAATATTGAGTAGCTTTTATAAAGTGTACAACATTTTAGGATATGGATTTTTAGAAAAAGTTTACGAAAACTCCCTGATGATTGAGTTTAAAACTACGGGTTTTTTACGTCTGGAATTAAAGTATATAACGAAGAAGAGGAAGTAGGCAATTACTTTGCAGATATTTTAGTTGACAATAAAATAATAGTTGAGATAAAGGCTGGCAAAGGCGAAATTTTAAAAGAATAGGAAGTACAGGTATCCAACTATTTAAAAGCCACAAATTATGAAGTTGGGTTGATACTTCACTTTGGAGAAAAGCCAACTTTTAAAAGAGTTGTATTTTCAAACGAATATAAATAATCGGTTAAAATCAGTGTCAATCAGTGTCATCAGCGTTTCTATCAAAATCAATTATCATCATTGGCCCGGCTCATCCGTTGCGTGGCGGGCTGGCATCTTATAATGAAAGGCTGGCCAGGGAGTTTATGCAACAAGGCCACAAGGTTAGCATCTACACGTTCTCGTTACAATATCCTGGCTTTTTATTTCCGGGCACTACACAATTTTCTACAGAGCCTGCACCTGTAGATATCAACATTCATGTACGCATAAATTCTGTAAATCCTCTTAACTGGTTAAGCGTTGGAAAGGAACTAAAAAAGCTACAGCCCGACCTTATTGTGGTACGTTACTGGCTTCCATTTATGGGACCATGCCTTGGTTTCATACTTAGAATAGTAAAGCAAAATAAACATTCCAAAATCGTTTGCATTGCGGATAACATTATACCGCATGAAAAGCGTTTTGGCGATAAGCCTTTTACAAAATATTTTGTAAAACCGGTTGACGCATTTATTACCATGAGTGAGAAAGTGTTGGGCGACCTGGCACAATTTGCCCCCACTAAACCAGCCCGGTTTGTTGCCCATCCCTTGTATGATAATTTTGGAGAAAAGATCAGCATAGAAGAAGCAAGAAAATATTTGGGAATTGCATTGGATGAAAAAATATTATTATTTTTTGGCTTTATAAGAAAATACAAAGGCCTCGATATTTTATTAGACGCCATGAAAATATTAAAAGACGATAACAATAAATTGAACTCGTCAAATTACCCCCCGGAACAAGGTCCCGATCTTTTATCGGGAGGAGATGAGGGTAAACTATTAATAGCCGGTGAGTTTTACGAAGACCGAAAACCCTACGATGAACAAATAGAACGCCTTAGCATTAAAGACAGTTTGATTTTAAAGACGGAATTTATTGCAGACAGCGAAGTGAAATATTATTTATGTGCCGCAGATCTGGTGGTGCAACCTTACAGAAGCGCTACCCAAAGTGGCGTTACACCCCTCGCCTATCATTTTGAAAAACCCATGATTGTTACCAATGTCGGCGGATTGCCATCGCTTGTGCCGGATGATAAAGTTGGGTTGATTGCAGCACCAAACGCTGAATCCATTGCTGCAAAAATTCAGGAATATTTTCAAAAGGGAGCAGCCCATTTTCTTCCCCATCTAATAGAAGAAAAAAAGAAATATAGCTGGAGCAAAATGGTGCAAACTATTTTTGAAGTGGCAGGGTTATAACATCTAATTCAGTAATTTGCAGCCATTATGATCTATAGAAGCAAAGCTCCTTTAAGGATAGGTTTAGCAGGGGGTGGAACAGACGTTAGTCC
>JANYFT010000182.1 GCA_025359625.1 Ferruginibacter sp. | reverse complement strand
AAGCCTAAAATCAAGGAACTCGCCGCCAGAGTAAAATACTTTGAAATTTATGCTGGCTCAAACAGCCTTGATTTCTTAACGGCTTACATTTAAAATTTCTAGCACTTTTTATTCGAGGCCACAATAGCCTTCATTTGCGAAGTAAATGCCTAATCCAAATATTTTATTTAGATTTTTCTGAATTACTTACAAAGGCAATATGTTTACTGTCAGGCGACCAACTGTTTACATTAAGCGTTCCCTGCCCGCCAAATAAATAAGCGATTACTTTGGGCGCACCTGGTGAAGTGAGTTTCATTAAACGAAGGGTTACTTCTTTATAAGAGGGATGACCATCGGGATCAATATCTCCGGGAAAAGAAATAAACACCATCCAGTTACCATCGGGTGAAATGTGCGGAAACCAACTATTGTATTCATCAAAAGTCAATTGCTCTTTTGCTGTTCCATCGGGCTTCATACGCCATACCTGCATTGTGCCGGAAGCATTGGCATTGTAGTAAATATATTTCCCATCAGGCGAATATTCTGGTCCGTCTACATGGCCTTTAGTGTTGCTTGTTATGGCGGTTTCTTTACTATCTTTCAGGGATACTTTATACAGGTTATAAATCTTGCTGCCATTACGTTGCGCCACTATCGCAACTTCCTTTCCATTGGGGTTCCAGCCATGAAGATAAGAAGGCGTTTGTTCGGTAATCAAACGTGGTTCTCCTCCCGTTAAAGCAAGGGTGTATACAGTAGAACCACCGCCAGGCAAACCTTTTCTACCACTGCTGATAGCAAGCATTTTTCCATCGAAAGAAATTAAGTGATCATTGTTACAATTATTGATGGTACCGGTATTTAGTTTTTCCGGTGTGCCGCCCTCAATGGGGATAGTGTATAAAGACCCCCCTTCATTAAACAATAATTTTTTCCCATCCGGCATCCAGTTGGGTGCTTCAAAGGTTCCTGTACTTTCATGAATAACCATGCGCCTTCCATCCGCAATATCCAGTATCTCCAGGCGGCTGCCCAATACATCATGACCTGAAACTGGAACCACATGTGGGTTGGATGTGTATGGATGAAACACCGGCTTATCAATGCGAACGTTCCAGATTTTCGCCTGTGCAATTTGACTGGAATCATGCGACAAAATATAGAGGCCTGCCAGCACTTCATCTTTCAAATCTTCCATCACATGCGAACCAACAAGCTGAAGCGGTTCACCCGGATGTGCTATTTTCATCGTGATGAGTTTACCTGTTCGTTGCAATTGTATTGTTTGACCGCCTTTTTTAGCATAGAACAATTCATCTTCAGGGTCACGCATAAACATACCACGGTAAGGCCTCCACTGCAACACGGTAAGGCCGTCAATATGTTTGCACGCATTCATACTGGCAGCTCCTTCATCCAGGGATTCCCTTATCATCCAGCCTATTTTTCTATGGCCTGCTGCATGGGTGGTATCGCCTGTAAAATCAAAGTCTGCCGTGAGGATAAAATCTCCTGTAATCTTTTTATATAGAAAATGAAATTCATCTCTGTTAAACCAAATATTAGAACCTGCACCGGTCAGGTTGTAGGTTTGTGTTGAGGCATCATAACTGGCATTGCCCGCCAACTTTGGATTGCCAATGTCTGCATGATCATCAAAAATACCCATTGGATGTTGGGCCATACCGTTATTTATTATAAGCGTGAAGAACAGAAAAAAAATAATGGAAGAGTACTGCCTGCTGCAGTTAGTGAATGTGCATTTCATATGTTGATCGTTTTTAAAATTGCTTTTTAAAAATAGGTGTAAAGAACAACGCCTGGTTAATGGCTTATAAAACAAAAGTATTCCTCAACTGCACAAAAGAACTTTTTAGTACTACATCCCCGTTACATCATTAATTTATATACCTGTATAAACAGCTGGTTTAACACATCATCACTACATCATAAATTTAAACGTTTAAGAATGATTTTTTTGCTGAATCTTTATTACAAATTATTTCAGCAATGCAACCGGAATCGCATCAAGAGGTTTCACCATTATTTGTTTGTAATAAATTTCTGCACCTTCGGATTGAATCTGAATTTTTCCTTTTACAAGCGGCAGCACCTGTCCATTTTCCAACTGACTTGAATGATATAGCACCATCATTACTTTTCCGTTGATGACATGTACACTGGTATCGCCCTTGCAATACAGGTCAAGTGTATTCCATTGGCCAGATGCATTTTCTGCATCGCCTTGTTTAATACAATGGCGGCCAATTTTACTGGTAGCACTAAAAGTATTTAAAGTTCCACTGGCATCATAAACATAGGTACTGTCTGATTTTTTTACTACAGCAATATCCTGCATACCACCAGCCACACCCCAGTAATCGCCGCAATTTCCTTCCTCAATCTGAAACTCCTGCGACCGCATCCAGGCTCCATAATCGGCGCCGTCAGGGCCTGTTGCAAAATAAAGCAGGCCACTATCTTTTTTCTTTTTTTTCTTTTGTCCCCAGGTTAATGTGCCCCATTTAAACATCAGTTGCAAATGAAAATTGGAGAACTCTTTTTTCGTGGCAATACCTCCCCATGCTTCACCGGAAATACGGATTATTTTTTCTCCATCCTGTTCAATTATGGTAAACACTTTTTTTGGGTCATGATTAAGGCCGACAGGGATATCACTTATTTTTTTTCCGGAACTATCTAATGGCGGCCCTAAATAGGTATCCCATCCACTTAAATTTTTTCCATTGAATAATGTTGTCCATTCATTCCTTTGTGCAGAAAGTCTGTGGGTATTTAATAGGGATAAAGCCAGGAATAAACAGCAGGCAAATAAATATTTCATTCGACTATTTTTAGAATGTTCGATTAAAGGCAATAAAGCAGGTGTACTTTTACAAGTAGCACTTATTTTAAGCATCAAATAAAAATCCGGTACAGCAGCAAAAAATTCGCTTATTTCAAACTTGCCATATCAATTACAAAACGGTATTTCACATCATTCCTGATCATCCTTTCGTAGGCCTCGTTGATATACTCCATGGATATTACTTCTACATCAGCAACAATATTTTTTTCTGCACAGAAGTCAAGCATTTCCTGTGTCTCTACAGTTCCGCCAATCATAGAACCGATAATACAACGACGGTTTTTGATCAATTCAAAAGGGTTCAATTTTGGTTCGTCTTTTGGTAAACCTACTACCAGTAACTTACCACTTACATCCAGCAGTTTTAAATAAATTTCATAATCATGGTTACCGCTTACGGCATCCAATACCACAGCAAAATGGCTCTCTATTTTTTTCATCGCACCTTCGTCGGTGCTTAGCACAAAATGATGAGCGCCCAGCTTTTTTGCATCTGCTTCTTTTGAAGGCGAAGTGCTGAGCATGGTAACTTCTGCACCCATCGCCACGGCAAATTTTACCGCCATGTGACCAAGACCACCGAGGCCGGCAACCGCTACTTTATCTCCGGTTTTTACATTGGCATATTTTAAGGGAGAGTAGGTGGTGATACCGGCGCAAAGCAACGGTGCCACACCAGCTAAATCTAAACTATCCGAAATATGATACACCCATCTTTCATCACAAACAATCTGTGTGCTGTAACCACCCTGTGCCATAGTTGTCTTATCCCTTTCATAACCATTGTAAGTACCCGTCATGCCTTCGGCACAATATTGTTCCATGTGTTGGCGGCAAGGTTTGCACTCCCGGCAACTATCTACCATAACACCTACACCTGCCGTTTGGCCAGGGGAAAATTTTGTTACCCCGCTGCCCACTTTAATTACTTTGCCCACAATTTCATGCCCCGGAACCATCGGGTACATAGAGCCGCCCCATTCATCCCTTACCTGGTGTACATCAGAATGACAGACGCCTGAAAATAAAATTTCAATCAATACATCCTGTTCCCTTAAATCTCTTCTTTCAAAATTAAATGGCGCTAAGTTAGAGGCTGCACTTTTAGCTGCATAAGCTTTTACAGGTATCATTTTTTATGTTTTTTATACTATGAAATTTGCTGCTTTTTTTATTGATTGATGCTTTTGACCATGGCCATATTTGCATTCATCTAAACTTATTTTTCTATAACTCTTACCCCATCTTTGCCTGCAATAATTGCTTTGTGGGCCAGGTTATAAAATAAAGAAGTTTCTACTACGCCAGTAATTGCTTTTATCATGGGGTTGATCTGTGACAGTTCCGGCCAGGTGTTGAACCATACATCCAACAAATAATTACCGTTAGCCGTAATGACAGCGCCATCTTTTTTATCACCTATCCTGATTACAGTTTTTACATCAGGAAATAATTGATGCAAACGGGCGGGTACAAACTGCAAGGCTTCCGGTAAAAACTCAATAACCAACGGACAGGCCTTTGTAAATTGCTCCACATATTTAGCCTCATCACCTGCCAGTATGAATTGTTTGGCCATAGATGCCAGCAATTTTTCCTGTGTATGAATGCCGCCGCCGCTTTTTAATGCATGCAGGTTTTTGTCTACCTGGTCACAGCCATCAAAATAAATATCTATCGTGGTAACATCTGCTGCAGACAATACTGTAAAACCCTTTTGTAATAATAACTGACGGGTGTTGAAAGAAGAGGTGAGCAGTTTTATATCCAGACCAGTTTTTTTCTTCTCGGTTAAAAGTTCTACCATAAAAGCAATGGTAGAACCTGCGCCCAGCCCAACTAATTGCTGGTGCTGAATAAAATTGATGGCTTTGGTGGCAGCTTCTTTTTTAAAGTCCATGGCTTTGCTAATTGAATCGTTGTATTGATTTTGATGCAGGCATTACATCTGGCCGGTTCAATAAATGAATTTTTATTCCCCCGATCATACAAATATAAGCTCACCAGCATTAGTTTAGCCAATGTTTACTTCATCAATTCTACTTCCCGGTCACTACTATAAAAATAATGGATAATGACAGTACAACATTACTACATCAATCAATTGGAAATATCTAAAAAGTGGGGCTTACTGAAACAGGTTATCTTTTACCAATTTGTTCATCAGCAAATAAAATATGGCTTTTGGGGTAATGGTACCGGAAGTTTAATTGATTTATTGTTATTGGCATTAACGACTATTGTGCTGGAAACCAAGTGCCGCATGGATTGCGTCGCAGTCACCCATGGACCACCACTGCCTGTCAAACCGGGGCCTGTGCCTAATGAGAGTTAAAACTCCGTCACTGCATTCGTAATTTTTGATGAAAACTTACCACCTGTTCTTCCATAATATTTCCTGGAGAACAGGTGGTGATTTACATTACCTCAATTTAATTTACAATCGCCAAATTTCTAATAGAATATATTTACCGGCTTTTGTTTTTTTACAATTATTGATGATTTTATTGGCAGTTAAATTTGAACCTAAACTACTTTAAATTTTTAATATAGATATTTCGATATTCAACTTTCATGGTGGGCATCACGTGCACCTGGAAGCCCAATACACCTTTAAATTTCCGGGCTTTGGTATCTTCATCTATGGCATCACTCATTAAAACACCATTGATAAAATGTTGCAGGTGGTTGCCTTTTGCAATGATGTGTATTTCGTTCCAGTCGCCAACTTTTATTTTGCTTTTTAAAGAATCTGAGTTGCCTACAGAGCCCTTGATCAGTGGTTTCTGATCTGTTTTCAGCAAGGCTTTTTCACCACGCATTGCCAAAAATCCA
>JANYFT010000260.1 GCA_025359625.1 Ferruginibacter sp. | reverse complement strand
CGAAAACAGCATCCTCTAAAATTGGAGACCCTGTTCTTACACCATTAAAAAATGTTATCATGTGGTCAAGCCGGTCATCATATTTTTCAGGTGGTGTAAATTCAATTGTTTTACCCATTTCATAACCACCTTTGGCATCGCCGTATTTATCACTGTACCATTTTTTGTAGTCTTCTTTTTGTTTGGCTGAAAAACTATCAAAAGAATCATAACCACCAAAACCGGGTGCTGCATTTCGTTTGAGGGTTATCACCTTAAAGTCATTCCAGCCAATATCAATGGCGCCCTCTGTACCAATTAATTTAATGCCAAACCCACCTTTGCCCTCTCCACTTGCAAGATTAATGCGGGTGTACAATTGAAAGGATGGCAAGGTTGCTGTTTGCGGATAAGTCATAAAAGAGTTGATAAGATCATAAGCATCACGGCCATCTTTCCAGTAATTTATTTCTCCCAAAGCAAATATTTTGGAGGGCCCAATAGAACCAGTTATCGTATGCAAGCCTGTCAGTAAGTGTACTATCAGATCTCCGGCCGAGCCGGTACCGTAGTCTTTATAATTCCGCCACCTGAAAAACCTGGTGGGGTCAAAAGGGACTTTTGGTGCATGCCCTAAAAAAGTATCAAAATCAATGGTCTGCGGCGACGCATCGGTTGGTATTGAATATTGCCAGGCTCCCTTTGCATCGGTTCTGTCGCAATAAGCTTCTACGTAAGTCAACTCCCCGATGGTGCCTTTTTCAAAATATTTTTTTGCCTCCAAAATAGCCACACTGCTTGCCCGCTGGCTTCCCACCTGCAATACCTTTCCTGTTTTCTTTTGTGTTGCAATAATGGCATGGCCTTCTTCTATTTTCTGTACCATTGGCTTTTCGCAATACACATGCTTTCCTGCATTCATCGCATCAATAGCAATTTTCTGGTGCCAGTGATCAGGCGTGCAAATCAGCACTGCATCAATATCTTTTTTTGCCAATAGTTCCCGGTAATCCCTTGTAGTGAAAATGGCATTTCCCCACTTCTCCTTTGCCCTGTCCAAACGACCGGTGTATAAATCGCAAACCGCAGCCAGCTCAACACCATCTACTTTCAATGCGGTATCGGTATCATAATGACCGATGATGCCAGCACCAATTAAACCAATGCGGATTTTATCATTAGAACTGATGGTTGTTGCAGAGATGAGTTTTCTTTTTATTACATGATCACTTGCGGCTACATCCGTTGCAATAGAGATGGCTGCTACTGAACCACTGAGGTTTTTGATAAATTTTCTTCTTGAATTTTCCATGGCTGATTATTTTATTTATGATGAATTTTTTTTCACTTCGATGTAACCTTATAAATTCCTCTTTTCGTGGATAAATTAACTGACCCAGAAGCCTCTTCTGCTGCCAGTCGTTACTGATCTTACTGAATATATCCTTTGCTGTTTTGCAATATTGGTTGCACTAAACAAGTTAGCTCTTTTTGTTGTACGGCACAAACATTGCCCACGCAGTTAATTCGCCCGAAATACTTGCGCTAAAAGCAGCCTTTACTTCGATAAAGTTCTTGGACCAAATGGGGGATGTTGGCTTTATTGACTTTCAGGATTCCAAATCCATCTACCGGCATGATTAATATAACCCCATTTCCCATTTATCTGAACAGAGGCTAAACCATTTTTAAAGGGTACAGCAAAATCATAAGAGGGTTCTATCACAAGTTGGCCAGATTTGTTTATAAATCCATAATTATTTCCTACTTGTACCGCTGCAACTCCTTCCGTAAAACCAAAGGCGAAATTAAAAGATGGTGCAATAATAACATCACCATTTTTATTTATGAAGCCCCATTTGTTTTCATCAACAATAGGTGACATGCCTTCCTGAAATTTTAAGGTTAAGTTTGCTAAGGTCGCTTTTATAAGCGGTGTTCCGGTTTTATCTATAAAACTCCAACTTGGACTAAATTTCTCGTCTACATATTCTATTATCGCTAAGCCTTCGTTAAAACTCCGAGCTTTATAAAACTGATATGGTATAATGAAAGTTCCTTCCTTGTTTATGTAACCATACTGGAGTGGTCTACTAACTGCTGCTAAACCTTCTGAAAAGCTTTCAGCTCCGTAGAACTGTGGTTTAATAATGAAAACCCCAAGTCGGTTGATAAACCCATAACAGCGAGTCTTATCAATATATCCGATCGTTTGTCCAAGCCTTCTGGAAGAGAAAGAGCAGCCAATCCCTGCGAAAAACTTTCTGCATTACTAAACTCCGGGGTAATTATTATTTTACCTTTTTTATTGATGAATCCATATTTACCTTCAGTTTGAACTTTTGCTAACCCTTCTGAAAAATCCTCGGTGTAATCAAATAATGCATTTATAACAATTTTACCTTTCCTATCAATAAAACCCCATTTATTGCCCAACTGAACAACAGCTAAATCGTCACTAAAATCATGGGCATTGTCAAATTGTGGATAGACTATTATTTTTCCTGCCTTATTAATAAAACCAAATTTATTCCCCACTTTAATCACATAAAGATTAAAGTTTTCTTTAAAAGTCTGATCAGCAGTTTGCGCTATTATACTTTTAAAAGGCATACTTATAAAAAGAAAATATAAAAAAAGATTTGTCTTCTTCATAATTAAATTATAGTATGACGCAATCTAAAAAGTGCGTCATCCTTTACTTTTAAAAATTCTTTATGGAGGGATTTCGTACTAACATTTTTCCTTTTAGTTTGTGCTATGATAATGCTATTTATTAGGTAGTATATAGTAGAAGAACGATTGTATGATTTATATTTTTATAACAACATGCAGATAATATTTTCAATATTCAATTGATGCTGATTTTGAAAGCACCCAAATATTATCATTCGCTAATCGCATTATTTGTAAATTGTCGGTTCAATTTTTTTTATGGCATTACAACCCTGGCTTATTGGAAAAGTTAACAGGATAGAAAACGAAACGAATGATACCAGGAGGTTCTGGATCGAAGTACCTGAATTAACTTCTTTTGATTTTATTCCCGGTCAATTTGTAACATTGGATTTACCCATACACGAAAAGCCCAATAAACGCTTGCGAAGTTATTCTATTGCGTCCTGGCCTGATGGTTCCAATATTTTTGAGTTGGTGATTGTGCTGGATAGTGGTGGCACCGGAACTCCCTATCTTTTTAATGAGGTAAAGGTCGGAACTGAAATGTCATTTCGTGGGCCACAGGGCGTATTTACATTAAAAGAATCTTTAGATGAAGACCTCATTTTAGTTTGCACCGGCACTGGTATTGCCCCATTCAGGAGCATGATCCATTATATCAAAAACAATAACATACCGCATAAAAATATCTACCTTATTTTTGGATGCCGCACAAAGGCCAGCCTCTTATATTACCAGGAGATGAGCGATCTTCAAAAAGAAATACCCGGGTTTTATTATATCCCTACTTTGTCAAGGGAACAATGGAATGGTAATGCAGGGTACGTACATACTGTGTATGAATTATTATGCATTGGTAATAAACCTGCCAAATTTTATTTATGCGGATGGAAGGGTATGATAGATGAAGCAAGGACAAGGATAGCTGATATGGGATACGATAAGAAGGCGGTGAACTTTGAAATTTATGGATAGTAATTTAATCCCAATAATTATTTAAAGAAAAAAATCCGAATATCGGAATATAATTAAAATCATTTGTGCCAATGATTAGTGCTATGTGAATTTTGTTATTTTTCCCTAACTTGTACTTCTAATAATTGATAAATTAATTTAATCTTTTATGGGTGCTTCCTCAATGATTGTTTTGATTCTTGCAGCGTTGGCATTTTCTTCTATCGCTATTTTGGTGGCCAAATTTGTTACAAAAGCTACTACCAACAAACATAAGGGGGAACCCTATGAATGTGGTATCCCAACGCATGGGAAAACCTGGACACAACTAAATGTAGGGTATTATTTATTTGCATTGATATTTTTAATTTTTGATGTGGAGCTGGTCTTTTTATTTCCCTGGGCAGTGGTAGCTAAAAAGGTTGGCTGGCTGGCATTTATAGAAATCATTATTTTCTTTTTTATATTATTTATGGGCTTTTTATATGCACATAAAAAAGGGGCGTTGAAGTGGATGTAAAAGCCCATTCCTCTGCCGCGACGGAGGAACTAAAATGCAAGGCATACTAATTTGAGGGGCTTACTTTTATTGAATGGCTAAAATTAAAAATTGAACGTTTCTAATAAATGAATGATATATCTAATAATTCAAAGTCTTCTTCAACCCATCCTTCCGGGGGAGGGACTTCCTCGATCCCCCCATTAGGTGACAAGGATTTTCCCGGACAGATCCACGAAACACCCGGCGGAGGAATTGTATTAAGCAAGCTGGATGAGGTAATCAATTGGGCACGGTCCAATTCATTGTGGCCACTCACTTTTGCTACCAGTTGTTGCGGTATAGAAATGATGGCGGTAGCTTCTGCCAAATATGATTTTTCGAGGTTTGGTTTTGAAGTGGCCAGGGCCTCACCACGCCAGGCAGATGTAATTATCATTGCAGGAACCATCGTAAATAAAATGGCGCCCGTTTTAAAAAGATTGTACGACCAGATGGCAGATCCGAAATATGTTATTGCCATGGGTGCCTGTGCCATTAGTGGCGGCCCTTTTTTTTATAATACCTATTCAGTTGTAAAGGGTGCCGACCATGTGATACCGGTGGATGTATATGTTGCCGGTTGTCCACCAAGGCCGGAAGCATTGTTACATGCCTTAATCAGTTTACAGGAAAAAATAAAAAGCGGATTAACAAGAGAACAGATACAGGTTCCAAAACCGGCCGACAGCGGTGATAAATTACATCAGCTATAATTGTGTAACAAAGGATGACCAACGAAGAATTAAAAGCCATAATTACAGAGATCTTACCCACAGCCACTTTTGAAGAAGGCGGTCAATGGCTTACTATTAATATTGAACCTGTTGATTGGAAGTTGTTAGCCGGACAACTCAGGCAGGAACCCTCTCTGTTTTTTGATTTTTTGTTTTGTCTTACCTGCATCGACTGGAAGACACACCTTACCATGGTATATCATTTGGATTCCACAAAATTTCGTCACAACATAGTTATTAAATCGAAGTTAGCTGTAGATAATCCTTCAATAGAAACAGTAAGTGATATATGGCAAACCGCTAATTTTCATGAACGGGAAGTGTATGAAATGTTTGGCGTAAATTTCATCAATCATCCTGATCTGAGGTTACTTATTTTGCCCGATGGATGGGAAGGCAAAAGACCAATGTTGAAAGATTTTGAAGACCCTATTAATATGATCAGGTTATAACCCACCTGCCCTAACGGGGAGTTATTGAATGAACACAATTACAAATTGAAGAATGAAAGCAGCAAACAACATTGAATAATAAAATAAAAAAATCCCATTTTAAGGGATAGGGTATGGTTGAAGAAATTGGAAGAACAACAGAGGGTGATGTAATCATTAATGTAGGTCCACAGCACCCTGCTACTCACGGCGTGTTGCACCTCTTAATTACCATCAATGGAGAAACCATCAAAAAAGTAGAACCACACCTCGGGTTTATCCATCGCTCTATTGAAAAAATGTGTGAGAGCCTGAGCTACCGTCAATTTATTTATGTAACCAGCAGGATGGATTATCTTTCTTCGCATATCAATAACCATGCTTGTGCACTTTGTTTAGAAAAAGGGTTGCAGATAGAAGTCCCTTCCCGGGCACAGGTTATCCGTGTACTGATGGATGAGTTAACAAGAATTGCTTCGCATGAATTATGGTGGGGTGCTATGGCAATGGACCTTGGAGCATTCACTCCCTTCTTTCACGCCTTTAGGGAAAGAGAAACCATTAACGATATTATGGAAGAAACCTGTGGTGCAAGGCTAACGATGAACTATATAGTACCCGGAGGCGTAATGCAGGATATTCATCCCAATTTTCAACAAAGGGTAAAAGATTTTATCAGCTTATATAAATCAAAAGTGGGTGAATACGATGAATTGGTTACCGGTAATATCATTTTTCAAAACAGGATGAAAGGCGTGGGGTATTTATCTGCTGAAGATGCCATTTCTTTTGGCTGCACAGGACCAACAGCAAGAGGCAGCGGCGTTACCTGCGATATCCGTAAATTGTATCCTTACGAAATATATGAACAACTGCAATTTGATGAAATACTGGAAACAGCAGGCGATTCATTTGCCAGGTACATGGTGAGAGTAAGAGAAATGAATCAATCCATTCGCATCATTGAGCAACTGATTGATAATATTCCCGAAGGTGATTTTCAGGCAAAAACAAAGGCGGTGTTGAAATTACCGAAAGGGGAATTTTACCAACGGGTCGAAACAGCAAGGGGAGAATTTGGGGTGTACATTGTCAGTGAAGGAGGCACAACACCTTACAGAATCAAATTCCGTTCGCCGGGTTTTTCCAATCTTTCTGCATTGGATCATATGGCAAGAGGAAGTAAGCTGGGCGACCTGGTTGCAATGATGGGAACGCTGGATTTGGTAATACCGGATATAGACAGGTAAAGCCCCTTCCGGCTCTGCCGCGGCGGAGGAACTTTGGAAAGAATGTTGGCCGGCAAATTTAAGCCTGACAGGAATAGTGGTAGCACAAAAAGTTGAGTAAACAAATGAGTAAGTAAACATGATTGATAACATAAAATAAACACGATCTGCTCCATCATCAGTTTCTCCGCCGTGGCGGAGGCGATGGGGCTCTTATGCTAAGCTTTTCAAACATATCGAAATCTATAGACAGTGGGTTAAGGGCAACCTTTGATGCCACCTGGACGATGGTCATAGAGATGGTGATTGCCGGGGTTTGCGTGATCAGTTTGTTTGCTATACTTGGGCTGGTATTGGTGCTGATGGAAAGAAAAGTTTCTGCCTGGATGCAGATACGTTTGGGGCCAAACAGGGTAGGGCCTAAAGGGATGCTACAATCATTGGCAGACACGGTGAAGTTGTTGGTGAAAGAAGGGATGACCCCGGATGGTGCTGATAAATTCTTATTTAACCTGGCACCTTTTATTGCGATAATTGTAGCCATGTTACTGATGGCACCGATTGCTTTTGCAAAAGATTTTCAACTGTGGGATATGAATATCGGTGTGCTGTATGTATCCGCAGTTTCATCCTTGATGGTGATAAGTATTTTAATGGCGGGCTGGGCAAGTAACAATAAATATTCATTGATGGGGGCTATGCGGAGTGGGGCACAAATTGTGAGTTATGAATTATCAGCAGGCTTATCTATTCTTTCCATTGTGGTACTAACCGGTAGTTTAAATCTGAATGATATCATTCTGTCGCAGGCCAATGGATGGTGGATATTTAAGGGGCATATTCCCGTGATGATCGCTTTTATTATTTTTATCATTGCAGTAACGGCAGAAACAAACAGGGCGCCATTCGATCTCGCCGAAGCTGAATCTGAATTGACCGCCGGATTCCATACGGAATATTCAGGAATGAAATTCGCCTTGTTTTTTTTAGCAGAATATGTAAATGTATTTATTGTTTGTGCCATCGGCGCCACGTTGTTTTTTGGCGGATGGATGCCTTTTCATATCGGCCACTGGGAAGGATTTAACCAGGTGATGGATTTTATTCCGTCCAGTGTATGGTTCTTTGGGAAAACATTTTTCCTGATATTTTTAATCATGTGGTTCAGGTGGACTTTTCCAAGGCTACGCATTGATCAGTTGCTGAATTTGGAGTGGAAATATTTATTACCGATCAGTATGTTTAATTTATTATTGGTAACAGCGATGGCGATCTTGGGTTGGTATTTTTAACCCCTATCCCCTAAAGGGGGTGAAACGCATAGACTATTAATTGTAAGAGAATGTTTTTTATTGAAAAGAATGAAATAAAAATTGAAAACGATTTATGTTTATTGTAAAATATATAAAAGATGTTTTTAGTGGATTAAAGTCGCTGGCTGTGGGCTTACGCAGAACGCTTTATTATTTTACACATCATAAAGAAATCATCACACAGCAATATCCTGATAACAGGGAAACATTGCATTTGCCCGAAAGATTTAAAGGTGAAGTGGTGATGCTGCATGATGAAAATAATGAACATGCCTGCACCGGTTGTACTGCCTGTGAACTGGCTTGTCCAAATGCTACCATCAAGATCATTACCAAATTTGATATTTCACCGGAGGGCAAAAAGAAAAAAGCAATCGATAAATTCGTATATCATTTAGAGTTGTGCACCATGTGTAACCTGTGCATTGTTGCATGCCCGACAGATGCAATAAAAATGGCACAGACATTTGAGCACAGTGTGTATAATAGGGCGGATCTGACAAAAGTTTTAAACAAACCGGGATCGAAGATCAGGGAGGGAGTAGAATAGGTATGTCTGATGTCTGATTTTTTGATGTCTGATCTCTTTCAACTTTTTAGAGGCCTTCCTGCCCTCCAAAGGAGGGTTCTCGGAGTATTAGTTTTGTAGAAGTTGCGAATGTTTTTAATAGCATTAATGCTCATTTTTTAAATTAAATAATATCAATTAGTTCTTAGAAATTATTAAAGTGTTTAGACCTGAAAGGCGGAAACTATTATCGATAAGCATGGCCTGTTGCTAAAAATAAAGAACGAAAGAGTTGGATGAATTAAGTTTGAAGCAGGGAGATGGATTTTACAAGCAACATAATAAAAGTACAGCAAGGGTATGCAGTACAAAGGAGTGACACAACGATGTTGAACATTGAAATTCAGCTCGTGCAAAAATTGAATTTTAATTTGATTAAACAATTAAAAACGTTAATAACGATAACCAGTACACGAAATTAAATGAGCGGATCAACAATTATATTTTACATGCTGGCGGCCCTTACTTTGGTGAGTGGTGTGCTGGCAGTTACATCAAGGCAAATCTTCCGGTCGGCAATCTTCCTGCTATTTTCATTGGTAGGAATTGCAGGATTGTTTTTCTGGATGCAGTATGATTTTATTGCGGCTGTTCAAATAGTAGTGTATGTGGGGGGCATTACAGTGCTCATTATCTTCTCCATATTTTTAACACAGCAGGCCGGGGAATTACTGCCCAAACAAAAAATAAGCAGGCAGGTATTTGCTGCATTAGCAGTGTTTTGTGGGTTTGCCTTGACCTTATTGCAACTGTGCCGGCATACATTTAAAGCAACAACCGATCAACCGCTTTTGCCCACTGTATCAAATATTGGTGACAGAATGCTGAGTACTGAAGAAAATGGATTTGCATTGCCTTTTGAAGTGGTGAGTATCTTGCTGCTGGCTGCGTTGATCGGTTGCATAGTTATTGCGTTACGTTCAAAACCAGTAACAGTATGATGGAACCGGGACTATACCATATTTTATTTATCAGTACGGCACTGTTTTTTATCGGCGTGTTTGGTTTCTTTACCAGGCGAAATCTAATCACCATGCTGATGAGTATTGAACTGGTGTTAAATAGTGTGAACCTGAATTTTATTGCCTTCAATAAATATTTATGGCCACACAAACTGGATGGATTGTTCTTTGCCGTTTTTGTGATTGCCATAGCGGCTGCAGAGGCAGCAGTAGCTATTGCGATCATCATTAATTTATACAGGAGCCATCAATCAATTGATGTGGAGAATGCTGAAGAAATGAAATTTTAAAAGTTGTTCTGCATCTGTTCCCGAAGGCGGGAACAGGAAAAACACTTAGCATATTATGAATGATTTTTTACAAATTCGATTGCTGCAGCTTCTGCCCATTGGGTGGAATTTAGGATTGGGTTTATTGCTCATTCCTTTGCTGCCGCTAACAGGATTTTTATTGCTTGGTTTATTCGGCAAAAAAAATATAAAGAACTCATCCGGAATTATTGCTACTTTACTTTTATTGGTGTCAACTGTTTTATCATGCTATACCGCCTACGGATATTTTTTTAAGTTTGGGAAAGTGGATGGTGTGTATCAAAACCTGGTACCTGTTCAATATACATGGCTTGAGTTTTCACCAGGCATGTCAATCGACATAGGAATTATTCTCGATCCTATTTCAGTGATGATGCTGGTGGTAGTAACTTTCATTTCATTGATGGTGCATATCTATAGCCTCGGCTACATGAAGGGTGAAGAAAGATTCCCCACCTATTATGCTTTCCTTGGCCTCTTTACTTTTTCTATGCTGGGTTTGGTGATGGCTTCCAACATTTTTCAGCTATATATTTTCTGGGAACTGGTGGGTGTCTCTTCTTTCTTACTGATTGGTTATTATTACGACCGGCCAAGTGCAGTAAGGGCTTGTAAAAAAGCATTTATCGTTACCCGTTTTGCCGACCTTGGCTTTTTGATAGGAATATTAATATTATCCTTTCATGCAGAAACCCTTGATTTTAATACGCTCATACATCGGTTAACAATTGATGGAAGCCATGAACTGCACACAGCTTATACTTCCATGTTCCTGGGGGCATCGGCATTAACATGGGCTGCGATATTGATATTTATTGGCGGGGCCGGAAAGAGCGCTATGTTCCCTTTACATATTTGGTTGCCTGATGCTATGGAAGGCCCGACACCAGTATCTGCATTGATACATGCAGCAACCATGGTAGTGGCCGGGGTTTATTTGGTAGCAAGAATGTTTCCCATCTTTAGTATGTCGGGAGGTGCAATGTATGGAGTAACTTATGTAGGCATTTTCTCTGCGTTGTTTGCTGCGGTAATAGCGTGTACACAAACTGATATCAAAAGAGTATTGGCATATTCAACCATGTCGCAGATAGGATTTATGATGTTTGCTTTGGGCGTTGCAGGCAATAATTTAGTTAAAGGCAGCATCAATTATTCCGAATTAGGGACGGGGTTCACCGGGTCTATGTTTCATATGTTTACGCATGCAATATTTAAGGCGTTATTGTTTCTGGGTGCTGGCTCTGTAATTCATTTTATTCATAGCAATGAAATGAAAGATATGGGTGGCCTTAGAAAATATTTACCCATTACCCACATCAGTTTTTTAATAGCCTGCCTCGCAATTTCCGGAGTGCCACCATTTGCAGGTTTTTTTAGTAAAGAAGAAATATTGCTGGC